>NZ_CP025116.1:2037500-2337500 GCF_002831625.1 Nonlabens sp. MB-3u-79
TCTCTTGTAATCAATTTCACGGCTGTAGGCTGACGCACCTGCGATAATCAATTTGGGTTGCTCCTTTATAGCAATCTCCTCTATTTTATCGTAGTTTAATAATCCAGTTTCTTTTTCAACACCGTAAAAAGAATTTGTATAGATCTTTCCAGAAAAATTCACAGGTGATCCATGTGTTAAATGACCTCCATGAGAAAGATCAAAACCTAATATCTTATCTCCAGGATTTAAGCAGGCATGATAAACAGCTGTATTAGCTTGACTCCCTGAGTGAGGCTGTACGTTAGCATATTCTGCATTAAAGAGCTTTTTTGCTCTTTCAATGGCGATATTTTCAATTTCATCTACAACTTCACATCCACCATAATACCTTTTACCAGGATAGCCTTCAGCGTATTTGTTAGTTAAGATAGAACCAGCTGCTGCTAGCACATCATCACTTACGTAATTTTCACTAGCAATTAGTTCTATACCTTCTGTTTGACGAATTCTTTCTTTTTCAATGAGATTGAAAATTTCGTGATCCTTGTGAGCCATTTTTAGATAAATTTAGATAACAAAAATAAGGCACTTATGCCATCATCCAATTCTTATATAATATATTTGGACATATTTTAACAAGAAATCAAGATAACATGGCTAATAAAACTAACGACCCTAAAAGAAGCTCTTGGATAGGATATAACCGAGATACTCATTTTCCAATACAAAACATACCATTCGGTGTTTTCCTTACTAGAGATAACGTCATTACTATCGGTACACGAATCGGTGATTACGCTATTGATTTAGGGGCACTACAAGAAATGGGCTATTTTGATATGGTACCACTAACCGATGATATGTTCATGCAGGATACCTTAAATGATTTTATATCAGATGGTAAAAAAACTTGGAGCCTTGTTAGGAATAGAATTGGTGATATTTTTGATAAGAATAATCCAGAATTAAGAGATCATAAAGAGCATAGAGACAGGATTATTTTTGCTATGGATGAAGTGGAAATGCAATTGCCGGTGCTTATAGGCGATTATACAGACTTCTATAGCAGTAAAGAGCACGCTACTAATGTGGGTACTATGTTTAGAGATCCAGATAATGCGCTGCTACCTAATTGGTTGCATATGCCTGTAGCCTATCACGGTAGATCCAGCTCCATCATTCCATCAAATATTCCTATTCATAGACCTCAAGGGCAAACCATTCCTGCTGGTTCAGATCAGCCTGTTTTTGGTCCTTCTAAGCTTGTAGATTTTGAGTTGGAAATGGCTTTTATTACAACAGACGCTAATCTCTTAGGGCATCCTATTCCTGTAAAAGAGGCAGAAGATTATATTTTTGGAATGGTAATGCTTAATGATTGGAGTGCTAGAGATATACAAAAATGGGAATATGTGCCACTCGGACCCTTCCTTGCAAAAAGCTTTGCGAGTTCTATCTCTCCATGGATAGTAACCTTAGAAGCCTTAGAGCCTTTTAGAACAGAAAGTCCTAAAAGAGAAAAGCCAGTATTAGATTATCTTGATTCTAAAAAGAATAGTAGTTTTGACATCAACTTAGAAGTGGACATCACTCCACAACAAGGCAGACCTACTACCGTATGTAAGTCCAACTTCAAGCACCTTTACTGGAATATCTCTCAACAGTTAGCACATCATACAGTTAACGGTTGCCCAGTAAATAGCGGTGATTTGATGGGTAGTGGTACTATTTCAGGTCCGACACCAGATTCTTATGGCTCGATGCTAGAGTTGAGTTGGAGAGGAGAAAAACCGATTAAGCTTAACGATGGTACTGAACGTAAGTTTATTGAAGATTACGATACAGTAACGATGAGAGGATATTGCCATAAAGGAGATTTAAGAATCGGATTTGGAGAAGTTTCCAATAAGATTCTACCTTTTTATCAGCCTAAATCTAAATAAATGAAAAGATTATTAATTGTAGTAACAGCCATAATCTTGCTAGCTTCCTGTAGTAGTGTTAAAAAAACAGAAACAGCTATCAATGAGGGCGATTACGATCAAGCTATTAACATTGCTGTAGAAAATTTAGTAGACGGTAAGAACTCCAAAAGAAATCAAGAGTATATCCCACTTCTTGAGAGGGCCTTTAAAAAAGCAACAGAACAAGATCAAATGCAACTTAAAAGGTGGCAATTAGATCCCAATCCTGCGGTGCTAGAATCTATTTATGAAACCTATCTAAGAATGGATAGACGTCAGAATAGAATTCGTCCCTTATTGCCGCTCAAATCATTGAAAAATAATCGTGTAGCTCAATTTGAGTTTCAAGATTACCACTCTGAGATTCTAGCTTCTAGAACTACTCTTAGCGATTATTTATTGGATAACTCTAAAAAAGCTTTAGCGGTTGCTAATATCATGGAGTCTAGAGATGTGTATAATGACCTCAGATATTTGGATAAGATCAATCCTAACTTTAGAGATACACGTGTTTTGATGCAACAAGCTTTAGAACAAGGAACACATTACATACTTGTTGGTTTACAAAATCAGTCACAGACCGTATTACCAGAAAGGCTAGAGGAAGAATTACTTAATTTTTCTACTTATGGTATTAATGATCAGTGGACTCAGTATCACAATAATAAAATCAATACTCTAGATTATGATTATGATCTGGACATTATTATCGATAGAATAGTCATTTCTCCAGAGCAAGTACTTCAAAAGGAATTGGTAAAGGAAAAACAAATCAAAGACGGTTTTATTTATGAGTATGATGATAACGGTAATGTAAAAAAAGATAGTCTTGGTAATGACATTAAAAAAGATAAGTTCATTACGATCAAAGCAAATGTGATTCAAAACACTCAATTAAAGGAATCTAATGTGAATGCAATAGTTCAATTAAAAGATAAAAGAACGTTTCAAATTACCGATCGATTTCCGGTGAGTAGTAGTTTTGTGTTTACCTATATTTATGGTTCCGTATACGGCGATAGAAGGGCTTTGGAAGCTAATTATCTAGAGACTTTGAATCCGCAATCGGTTAACTTTCCACCAGATGAACAAATGGTTTATGATACAGGAGAAGATCTTAAGTTGAAGATAAAACAGATTTTAAATAGGTTGCATTACAATTAGTATAGTTGTTTCGCTTTCGCGAAAGCGAGATAAAAAGAATGGGCACATCTATTTAAGTCTTAAGAAATACTTCACAATTCAACTCCTATCTTTGAACAGATCCAAAATCAATGAGTTTGAACCACAAACCGTATCAGTCTATTAGACATTTCTCTTCGTTAATGTCAGATTACCTTGATAAAGAGGATCTATTGAAACCTTTGTATCACAGGTTTCCTAAGATGGAAAACTTTGAGGAGCAGATTTTAGAAAAGCAATCTGAATGGAGTAATGCTCAAGTAAAGAGAGAACTGTTATCTGACGTATTACAACATCAATATGAGTATATAGAAGACAAGGAGCAGAGTATTCAAAACATCAATTTACTTAAGGATCAAGCTACGTTTACTGTAACTACCGGCCACCAGCTTAATTTGTTTACAGGGCCGTTGTATTTTTTATACAAGATTATTTCGACCATCAATTTGTGTCAACAACTTCAAGAAAAGCATCCTAATTACAATTTTGTACCTGTCTACTGGATGGCCACAGAAGATCATGATTTTGAGGAGATTCAGTATTTTAATTACGGGGATAAAAAAGTAGTTTACAATCGAGAGGCCACAGGTGGAGTAGGAAGGCTATCTAACGATGGATTAGATGATGTGTTTTCTGCCTTTAAAGATCTTTTAGGGAAACATGATCATGCTGTAGAGGTGCTGAGCCTTTTTGAGAAAGGATATATAGAAAATAAAAATCTGGCAGATGCCACTAGAGTCATTGCCCATGAATTGTTTAAGGAGCAAGGTCTGGTTATTATAGACGCTGATAATGAGCGGCTGAAATCCTTGGCAATACCTTATTTTAAGGAAGAACTGGTCTCAAAAGCTAGTTTTAATGCAGTTAGTAAAACACTAGAAACCTGGCCAGATCAATATAAAGTACAAGTAAATCCGCGAGAGATCAATTTATTTTATCTGACGGATGACTATCGCAAACGTATTATAGAAAAGGAAGGAATCTATCATATAGATGAGACAGAAACAAGCTTTACCCAAGAAGAAATCCTTAAAGAATTAGAAAACCATCCTGAGCGTTTCTCGCCTAATGTGATTATGAGACCGCTTTATCAAGAAGTGATATTACCTAATTTGTGCTACATAGGTGGTGGAGGCGAGATGGCCTATTGGTTAGAATTGAAAGACTATTTTGATTCACAACAAGTAAGCTTTCCGATATTGTTATTGCGCAACTCTGCATTGTTAGTGACTAAAAAACAACTGGATAAGCTGGAAAGAATGCAGTTAGATGTCTGGGACCTATTTGAACAAGATCACAAGCTTACTACTCGACTTACTCATAAAATTAGTGGTATAGAAATAGATTTTTCTGATCAGAAAGAGCATTTGAAGCAACAATTTGCGGCACTTCACCTCCTAGCAACTCAAACAGATTCTTCTTTTGAAAACGCGGTAAAAGCCCAGGAGCATAAGCAAATAAAAGGGTTAGAGCACCTTGAAAAAAGGCTTTTAAAAGCCCAAAAGCGGCAACTAGATGATCATCTAGAAAGGGCGTTAAAACTTAAAAAAGAACTGTTCCCTAATGATAGTTTACAAGAAAGACAGACTAATTTTTCTGTCTTCTATGAAGAATATGGGACAGCCTTTATAGATAACATTAAAGAAAATCTAGATCCGTTAGATTTAAGATTCACCATTATTAAACTCTAATTTTAGAACTTATTTATTCTTGTTTTACGTGTTGGAATTCTCTTGAAAACACGTTAACAAAAGTGTTTTATATCTCTTAAGGTTAGTTAATAAAAAAGTAAATTTGTTCATGCAACACGACAAGATATTAATATTAGATTTTGGATCACAATACACGCAGCTTATTGCGCGCAGAGTAAGGGAATTAAACATCTACTCTGAAATCCATCCTTTCAATAAAGTGCCATCTAACCTAGATGGCTATAAAGCAATAATTCTTTCTGGAAGCCCTATGTCAGTAAGGTCTGAAGCTGCTTTTCATATAGATTTAAGTGAGATAAGAGGTAAAAAACCACTTTTAGGTGTTTGTTACGGAGCTCAATATCTAGCTCATTTTCACGGCGGTGAAGTAGGAGCTTCTAGCACTAGAGAATATGGACGTGCCAACCTTTCCTTTGTCAAAGAAGATCCTTTCCTTGAAGGAATCTCCGTAGGAAGTCAGGTATGGATGAGCCATAGCGATACCATTAAAAAATTACCTGAGAATAGTGTCTTGCTTGCCAGTACGCATGATGTTCAAAATGCAGCCTACAAAATAGCAGGTGAAATGACGTATGCGATACAATTCCATCCTGAAGTGTATCACTCTACTGATGGGAAGAAGTTATTAGAAAATTTTCTGATAAATATTGCTCAAGTAACTGCAGACTGGACTCCTGATAGTTTTGTAGAAGAAACTGTAGCAAAATTACAAAATCAAATCGGCGAGGATCGAGTTGTTTTAGGACTCTCAGGAGGCGTGGATTCTTCAGTAGCGGCAATGTTGCTGCATAAAGCAATAGGTAAAAATCTCTATTGCATATTTGTGAACAACGGCTTGTTGCGTAAAGATGAATACAGCCAAGTACTTCTGCAGTATGAAGGTATGGGCTTGAATGTAAAAGGAGTTGATGCTTCGGCACGATTTATGGAAGCTCTGGCTGGAGAAAGCGATCCCGAATTAAAACGCAAAGCAATAGGACGAGTTTTTATTGAAGTCTTTGATGATGAGGCACATGAAGTTAAAAACGTAACCTGGCTTGCTCAAGGTACTATTTATCCTGATGTCATAGAAAGTGTCAGTGCCACTGGTGGACCTAGCGCTACGATCAAATCACACCATAATGTAGGTGGGCTACCTGATTTTATGAAGCTTAAGATTGTAGAGCCTTTAAAAGCATTGTTTAAAGATGAAGTTCGTCGAGTAGGGAAGTCCATGGGAATGGAAGCAGAGCTTTTAGGAAGACATCCTTTTCCAGGTCCAGGTCTTGCCATTAGAATATTGGGGGATATCACACCAGAAAAAGTAAGCATCCTTCAAGAAGTAGATGCGGTGTTTATCAACAACCTAAAAAAATGGGATCTATACGATAAGGTTTGGCAAGCAGGAGCAATTCTTTTGCCTGTAAATAGTGTTGGGGTGATGGGAGACGAGCGAACTTATGAAAAATGTGTAGCGCTTAGAGCAGTAGAAAGTACGGACGGGATGACCGCAGATTGGGTGAATTTGCCCTATGAATTTTTACAAGCTACCAGTAATGAAATAATAAATAAGGTAAAAGGCGTTAATAGAGTGGTATATGATATCAGTTCAAAACCACCAGCAACCATAGAATGGGAATAACAATAATATGAAAAATATAGTAGTTATAGTTTGTATGTGTTTCGCTTTCGCGAAAGCGGATGCCGCATTCATCCAAAATTATAAGCAACATACCGTAGAGCAAGGGGAAACTATTTATACACTTACAAGAAAGTATAAGGTAACCTCTCAAGAGCTGTTAGAACTCAATCCAGACTTAAAGTCTGGGCTTAAATACGGTCAAGTGCTTTTGATTCCAGCTGAGAATAAAGTGCTTACACAACGAAGAATCAAAACCTATAAAAAACACCGTGTAGGTCGTAAAGAAACGCTCTATAGTCTTTCTAAAAAATACGGAATTACAGAGTTAGATATTAAGGAAGCAAATAAAGAGCTGTATTCTAACCCATTGAGAAAAGGAGATCGCATTCAAATACCTGTTTTTGAAGAGGTAGAAAATACAATTCCTAAAATTAAAGAAATTGTATTAGACCCTACTAATTTACCAGACGGTAAGTATCTCGTAAGGCCTGGCGAGGGAATGTACCGCATCGCTACTAAATATGGTATCCACACAGATTCCCTTCAAAAACTCAATCCAGAGGTAGAGGCATTAAGACCAGGGATGATATTAAATGTGCCGAAGAATGTTTCTTTGATTACTCTAGAGGACAAGGATAATGATGCGCCTGTTACTGCAGCTATTGATGAGAATCGAATGATGCAGTATGTAATACCTAAGAAAATGGGTATGTATTCGCTTAAAAAATTAGCTGGTGTGAGTGAAGATTCTTTGATCTCTCTGAACCCACAATTAAAGGAAGGACTCCAAGAGGGAATGAGTGTTACTATTCCTAATCCTAATTATGGAAAGCTCATCGATTTAAAACTCGAGACTTCAGGCATTGCTAGATTAGCAGATAGTTTGAGAAACTTTAAAAAACAGCGTCTTGCGATCATGCTTCCTTTCTCACTTCAAAAAATAAATGAAACTACTAGCGATCGAGATAACTTAAAGAGTGACCGTACGATGCGTATTGCATTAGATTTTTATAGCGGTGTGAAGATCGCAATAGACAGTGCTAATGCATTGGGAATTCCAGTAGCTTATGACCTTTTTGATACGCAGAAAAATCTTCAGGCTACTAAGAATATTTTGAAAGGAACTGACTTTACCAAATACAGTACTGTTATAGGGCCGTTAATGTCCATGAATGTTGTGGAAACCGCCAAGGAGCTTAAAGGAATCAATATTCCAGTCATTTCCCCGTTAACCAATACAGATGTGAAGTTGTATCGCAATTTGTTTCAAGCGCGACCTGATGATGACATGCTCAAGTCAAAGCTCAAAGCCTATCTGGTAAAATATGCCGCTGATAAAAATGTAATTATCGTAACCGATAATAGTAATCCCGAACTTAAAAACGAGTTTGCCTCGATCTTACCTCATGCCAAGCTTTTGGTCCCTAACGCAGAGAAGAATTACATTTATAGCATTGATTATATCAAAAAATTAAAGCCAGATGTGGAAAATGTAGTGGTCCTAGCGGTGGATAATGTAGGCTTTATTACAGATGCGATTACAAATTATTCTGCAAAGGCAGCTACTCATCAAATTACCATGTTTGGTTTGGAGAATTATGAGGAAATGGAACTATCTAGCACAAAACTAGCAAGGCTTAATTACATATTTCCACGTATGTTTAAAGAAAGCGACGATAGTAATTCCTTTATTGAGAAGTATTACTCTATTCATAATATCACGCCTAATGCCTATGCTACCCGAGGTTTTGATGTGGCTCTAGATATTATATTCAGACAAGCCAGTGCTTCTGATTTATACGATAGTGCCAGGAGAAATGGTAAAACTGTTATGACCGAGAACAAATTTGATTATTCCAAAAAGTTCCTTTCTGGATTTTATAACGATGCTGTTTATATTTTACAATATCAAGAAGATTTAAGTATTAAAGAACTAGATATTAATGCAATTACAAAAGAACTATAAGTAATGACTTCAATTGTTGAGTACAAAGGTAATCTAAGATGTGAATCAACTCATTTAAAAAGCAGCGATTCATTCACTACAGATGCTCCAGTAGATAATAATGGTAAAGGAGAAGCTTTTTCCCCAACAGATACTGTAGCTACTGCTCTGGCGAGTTGTATGCTAACTGTTATGGGGATAAAAGCTGAAGAAATGGGAGTGAACCTTATAGGAAGTGTTGCAAAAGTGACTAAAACTATGTCGGCAAGTCCACGGCGTATTTCTCAAATAGATGTGGAACTAGGGATGAAAGGAAATTGTGATCATAGAGCACAATTGATATTAGAACGCGTGGCAAATACTTGTCCGGTTCTCAATAGTTTGCATCCTGAGCTGTTGAAAAACATTATTTTTAATTGGGGATAAATGAAAGTTGTTCTTTTTTGTTTTTCATTCTTTCTCTTTTTCTTTACGGATCCAGTAGAAAAATTCACATATAAAGAACGCCCGCAGTTAGTTTGGAATGATTTTAAAGGGGTGCCACCCAAAAATGCGCAACATTTTGCTAGTGTCAATAGTGGAATGGGGTATCGTCTTGTTAGTAAAAATAGGGATGGAAAGTTAGCGACAGCTATTGATGTGACAACCTACTTTTATCCTCAACTGAGCTGGAAGAAGAATAGCAAAGAAAATAATCAAGATCTTTTAAAACACGAGCAGTTGCACTGGGATATTTCAGAATTATATGCTCGTAAATTAAGAGCTGCCTACAAAAAGTATATTCCACAAAAGAATCCAAAGAAAGAAGTGGATTACATCTTTAGAAAATTTGAAAAGGAGCGCCTGCAAGCCCAAAATGCTTATGATCTTGAAACCAAGCATGGGCTTTTAAAAGACGCCCAAGAAAAATGGTCTGATAAAATCAGAGAAGAACTTTTTAAAACCAGCTTAGAAGCTTAGCGTATTAAAGTTCAAAATATTCCGTAAAAGAAGTGATGACCTGTGGCACTTCATTTACCTCAAAATTTAGAGTTACCTGAAAACCTTTTTGGTGTTCAGAAATATGTAAACGGCCCTTTCTAATTTTATAGAGTCCTGTCGCACCTCGACAAAAGCACATTCTCCTGAAACTCACTTTTGCTTTGCTTAATAACTCATCGTTTAGTTCCACTTCATTTACAGGGTCATCGATTTCTATAAATATCATTTCTGAATAGGAATCATCTGCCAGATGAGGATCTTCATTTTTGCGGTATTCAAATTTTAACACCACTCTTCCTTTAGCCGCTTTTAGTTGATGATAGCTATTTTTAAATTCATCTTCCAGAATCAGAAGTTCTGTGTCTTTAAAGACTTCAAAAGAGCAACTGCCGTCTAGGGGGCATTTTTGCTGCTTTACTGATGTGTTATCTGATACCGTCTGGGTTTTGCACGAAGTCAGTAAGGTCAACACCAAAAAGATTTGCCAGATATGACGCATGAATTATAAGTTTAGGTTTTGAATGTTTCTTTTATTGCCGCTTTTGATATTTTTTAAATGAAGCACATGCCTTGCTTGACGCATTTTGATAGCCAAATCAATTAAAAACACTTTATAGGCAATTTAAAGAGCATAAGGTAAGCTTAGAGTTGCAAAAGGTATTAAAATGCGATCATTTTCTCGTATCATTGTGACACAAAAATTATAACATGTTTCAAAATTACCGGTTATGGGTAACAATACTTTTATTTGGTATTAGTACCGTCTTATCAAGTACAGCACAAAACAGGAAGTCTTCTTGGTCTTCGGTTAGTGTTTCCCAACTAGAAAATGAGTCCCAATGGTCTAGAAAATCGGAGCCTACTATAGCTTCTTACTATAGGATCGATATGAGGGCACTAAAAAACAAGTTAGCAAATGCTCCACAAAGAGGTGCTAGTTCCAACACATCAAATACTATTATTGGATATCCTACTTCTAATGGAATTGAGTTTTTTAAAGTAAAAGAAGCCAGTGTTATGGCTCCCGAGTTACAAGCTACATATTCTGATTTTAGATCTTATGTAGGTCAGAGCATCAGTGAGCCGACCAACCAAATTAGGTTTTCAATAACATCTCAAGGATTTCATGGAATGATGTTTTCCCCTAAATTAGGGACACAATTTGTTGATTCTTATACCATGAATAACTCTTCAGTTGTTGTTTATAAGAAAATGGAGCTTGTTGATTTAGGAGAACGATGGGAATGTCATGTAGAGGATGATTTAGGGTTGAGACAAGGCTTTGCAGGTCCAGAATCACCTATTGATCTAAAGAATGCTAATGATGGTATTTTGAGAAATTTCAGATTAGCTATTTCTACTACCGTAGAATATTCAGCTTTTCACTGGATGAGAGCAGGAGTATCTGCAAGCGCACTAGATGCTGATAAGAGAATGGCAGTAATGGGGGCTATGGTCGTTACCATGACTAGAAATAATTTTATTTACGAGCGTGATTTAAGTATTACGATGACTTTTGTAGCAAATAATGACCTTCTGATCTCTATAGGGTTTGATAATTTTTCAAATACAAATCCAGGTGCCATTCTCGGAGAAAATCAAACTGCTATTGATAACACCATAGGTTTTGCTAACTATGATATAGGCCATATATTTTCCACTGGTGGTGGAGGTCTAGCTTCTTTAGCGTCACCTTGCACCAATAGAAAGGCTCAAGGAGTTACTGGAAGAGGTTCCCCTGTAGGTGACCCCTTTGATATTGATTTTGTAGCCCATGAAATAGGGCATCAAATGGGAGCACCGCATACATTTAATGGAGATGCTGCAAATTGTGCCGGAGGGAATAGATCTGCAAACAGTGCTTATGAACCTGCTAGTGGAACTACTATCATGGCTTATGCAGGAATATGTCCTCCTCAAAACATTCAAAATAATAGTGACGCATACTTTCATCAAACGAGCTTGCTAAGGATATTTAATAATGTTTTTAACGGTCTTAGTACTTGTGCGCAACTCAATCTAACAGGAAATGCTGCACCTAGTGCAATTGCAGATGCTGACTATACCATTCCTAAAGGAACTCCATATAGATTAGTAGGTAATTCTACTGACCCTGACGGGACGTCAACACATACCTATACCTGGGAGCAATTTGATTTAGGACCCGCAGGAACCCCTCTAGAAAATAATGTTAATGGTCCATTAGTAAGGTCCTTTGAAGGAACAGATCAAAAGGTTAGGGTTATTCCTAAATTAGAAGATATTGTTGCTTTTGGTGGGAATTCTACGCAATGGGAAAAGCTTCCTTTTGCAACAAGACCTATGAATTTTGTGTTAACCGTAAGAGATAACGATTCTAGAGGTGGACAAACCGATGCAGACCTAATGACCATTCAGGTTGATGCAAATGCAGGTCCATTTAGTGTAACCTCACCTGGTAATAGTGGAACAGTATGGCGCCCTAATACTACAGAAACAATTACTTGGAATGTCGCTGGAACTAATGCTAATGGAGTTAATACTTCCAATGTAAATATCATATTATCTACGGATAGTGGGAGAACATTTGACACCGTACTTGCCAGTAATATACCCAATACGGGCTCTTATGATCTCTTAGTTCCATCTGGTATAGTTGCTCCTAGCTGTAGACTCATGGTAGAAGGAGCTGGTAATATTTTCTTTGCCATTAACAATGTAGATTTTAATATCAATGCAAGTGTTCAAACCGTATGTACCACCTATTTATCTGGAGCATTAAACACCGCCATACCAGATAATAATAGTAATGGACTTACTTCTACTATAAATGTTCCAGTAACAGGAGATGTAGCGAGTATCAAAGTAGGCTTGGATATTTCTCATACTTATATTTCTGATATGACAGTAGGTATTTCTGACCCTTCCAGTAACAACTTTGCTTTAATCTGGAATAGAGAATGCGCAAATCAAGATGATTTGAATGCTACATTTGAAGATGGAGCAGCTGCTATATTATGTAGACAGCCTACCGTAGGTAACTTTGCTCCATCAAGCACCTTTTCTGTTTTTGACAACCTGCCTGCAAATGGGGATTGGGCTTTAAATATTATTGATAATGCGGCTCAAGATACAGGAGCTCTAAATAGTTGGTCTATAGAAGTTTGTACATTAATGGTGACTCCATTGAGTAATGAGTCCTTTGAGTTGGATAATTTATCCATTTATCCTAATCCTAGCAGAGGTAGCTTTACTATTTTATTTGATAATGCTTCTAGTAATCTAGTGGAACTCGGTATTTTTGACTTAAGCGGTAGATCTGTATTCAAAAAGTCTTATGAAACTTATTCTAGCTTTAATCAAAACATCAGTTTAAAAGGAGTTTCTTCAGGGATGTACCTTGTTCAAATTAAGGACGGAAACAGGACCATTACTAAAAAGATCATTTTAGAATAAATAGCCCTTTCAACTAAATTATAAAAAGCCAGTAAATCCTTACTGGCTTTTATGCTTTCAAGCATTTCTTTTTAAGGTTAAAAGTTCTCGTTTCTCTTATCCAAAACACCTATTTTTGCATCTGTTTTTAAAACTCTTAAAACAGAACTATGGCACATGCAAAGTACATATTTGTAACCGGTGGGGTAACCTCTTCTTTAGGAAAGGGGATTGTCGCCGCTTCTCTGGCAAAACTGCTGCAGGCCAGAGGTTTAAGGGTTACTATTCAGAAGCTTGATCCGTATATAAATGTGGACCCAGGAACGCTGAATCCTTATGAGCATGGAGAGTGTTATGTGACAGAAGATGGAGCAGAAACAGATCTTGATTTAGGCCATTACGAGCGTTTTCTTAACGTAAACACCTCTCAATCCAATAATGTTACTACTGGTAGAATCTATCAAAGTGTCATAAATAAGGAAAGACGTGGTGAGTTTTTGGGCAAAACAGTACAGGTAATCCCTCATATTACGGACGAAATTAAAGAACGAATTCAGATATTAGGTAAATCTGGAGATTATGATGTTGTTATCACAGAAATAGGTGGAACAGTAGGTGATATTGAGTCCCTTCCCTATATTGAAAGTGTTAGACAGTTGCAATGGGAACTAGGCGAGCATAATTCTTTAGTGATTCATTTGACATTGATACCTTATTTGAGAGCAGCAGCAGAGTTAAAAACCAAGCCTACGCAGCACAGTGTGAAAACACTTATGGAAAGTGGTGTACAGGCAGATATTTTGGTGTGCCGCACAGAACACGAGCTTTCTGATGAGATACGTACCAAGCTGGCACGTTTTTGTAACGTAAAGCAAGAAGCGGTGATTCAGTCTATTGACGTAGAGACCATCTATGATGTTCCTAATAAAATGTTATTGGAAGGACTTGATAGAGTCGTGATTAAAAATCTTAAAATTGAGACAAAGGACCAACCGGACTTAAGAAGCTGGAATAAATTTGTCCAGAGACATAAAAATCCTAAGAGTACGGTAACCATAGGATTAATAGGTAAATATGTAGAGTTACAAGACTCTTATAAATCTATATTAGAAGCATTTATTCACGCAGGAGCTGCTAATGAAGTTAAAGTAAAGATTGAATCCATACACAGTGAATATTTAGAAGTTGAAAACGTAGCAAAAAAATTATCTCATCTTGATGCTGTTTTAGTGGCACCAGGATTTGGTGAGCGAGGTGTCGAAGGAAAGATAGAAGCTGTACGTTACGCTAGAGAGCATAAACTGCCATTTTTTGGTATTTGTTTAGGAATGCAAATGGCAGTAATTGAATACGCTCGTAACGTTTTAGGAATTCAAGACTCTAACTCTATAGAGATGGATGAGAAAACGGCAAACCCTGTGATTTCCCTGATGGAAGATCAGAAAAATATTTTGGACATGGGTGGGACTATGCGTTTAGGAGCTTGGGATTGTGAGCTTTTAGGTGGGAAGATCAAAGAGATATACGGTAGTAATCTTATTAGTGAGCGTCACAGACATCGCTATGAGTACAATAACGAGTACCGAGAACAACTTGAACAAGCAGGTTTAAAAACCACAGGTATCAACCCTAAATCAAACCTTGTTGAAACTGTTGAGGTAGAAGATCACCCTTGGTTTATAGGGGTGCAATACCATCCAGAATATAAAAGTACTGTTGCTTCACCACATCCATTATTTATATCTTTTGTAAAGGCAGCAGCAAAGTATAAATTAAAAAGGAATACCATATAAGTTGGGCTTTCTATTTTCTTTTTAGGAAATAGAAATTTATCCTGGGGCAGCTCAAGGCGAAAGCGAGATCAATATAAAAATATACCAAGTAAATTAATCGCCTCATTGGGCAAAAGTATGGAAGAGAAAAAGACGGACTGGAAAAGTATGCTAGGATTAGCAATCATATTTGCTATAGTGGCATTTATGCTTTTCAGAAACCAAGCAGAGAAGAAGCAAGTTGAAGAAAGTACACCAGCTACAGAAATAGCGGCAGAAACTCCGTCTACAGCAGTAGTGCAGAATGATGTTCCAGCAACTTCAGTTGCATCAGAAGGCGAGGTCATTCAATTTAACAATAATCTTGTAGATTTCAAAATTAATACAAAAGGAGCATTGATCAACGAAGCTTTGTTAAAAAGCTTTAAGACCTATGATTCGTTACCGGTTTATTTAGTAAAAGGAGGTGACCATAAGTTTGATCTGGAATTCATGACTAAAGACGGTCGTAAACTTCATACGCAAGACTTGATTTTCACTCCTACGAGTTCCCAAAATGGCGAGAATGAAGTCCTAAGTCTTAAAGCAGATGTTGGAAACGGAGGTTCTATTGAATTTCGTTACGAGTTGAAGCCTGACGATTATATGTTGGACTTCAATATTCGTTCTCAAGGACTTGCTCAAGCGGCAAACACCTCAGAAGAAGTGGCATTGACTTGGGAATTACAAGCATACCGCCGTTCTAAAGGTATGGATAACGAGGGGCGTTATACAGAGATCAAATTTGAATACGATGATGGAAGCGATGACTATACCGGTCAAGGAGAAACTGCCGAAGAAGAAGCGGAGAATATTACCTATATCGCTTATAAAGAACATTTTTTCTCTTCTATTCTGTTGACAGATACGCCTTTTAAAAGTGGCTTACTGCAGTCTTATAACAATTATTCTGCAAATGATCAGCAAGAGGAATTGACTAAAAGATTCACTTCTAAAGTACAGTTGGAGTACAATGGAGGTGAGTTGGCATATAACATGGATTGGTATTTTGGCCCAACGGATTACGATATTTTAGCGGGATATAAACGCAACCTTGATGAGGTAGTAGATTTAGGATGGGGAATTTTTGGAGTGATTAATGAATGGGCTGTCAGACCCTTATTTACTTATCTAAGTAGTCCAGAAAAAGGATTAGGTATTCCTTATGGGATTGCGATCATTCTTTTAACCATTTGTGTGAGACTAGTATTATCTCCAGTATTGTATAAGAGTTACTTGACTCAGGCTAAAATGAAGATCCTACGTCCTGAACTGAATAAGATTTCAGAGAAGTATAAGGATAATGCCATGAAAAAGCAGCAGGAGACTATGAAGGTTCAAAATGAGGCAGGCGCGAGTCCGCTGAGTGGTTGTTTGCCGGCATTGTTACAAATGCCTGTTTTCTTTGCGCTCTTTAAATTTTTCCCTACGGCATTTGAGTTGCGACAAAAAAGCTTCCTTTGGGCAGACGATTTATCCAGTTATGATGAAGTCTTTGCATTGCCATTCAAGGTTCCTTTTTACGGAGATCACGTAAGTTTGTTTCCAATATTGGCATCGATCTCCATATTCTTTTATATGCAGATGACTACGGGTCAGAACATGCAAGCAACCCAGCAACCTGGAATGCCTAACATGAAGTTTATCATGTATTTATCTCCATTGTTCATGCTGGTTTTCTTTAACAACTACGCTAGTGGATTATCATTGTACTATTTTGTCTCTAACTTAATTACCATAGGTATTATGTTAGTGATCAAGCATGTGATTATTGATAAGGATAAGGTTCTCGCTAAGATTGAAAAGGCAAAAGCTAAGCCTAAGAAAAAGAAAGGTCGTTTTGCAAGCAAAATGTCTCAAATCATGGAGCAAGCGCAAGCGCAACAAGAAGACAAAAAGAAAATCAAATAATATTTTTCTTGATTAACATTCTTAAATCCTCAATCTTTTGATTGGGGATTTTTTTTGGTTTAAAATTAAAAGTGCATTTAAATTAAGGAAAACCGTAGAGTAATAGAATTGAGATTGATTAAATGTAAGTTGATATTCTATTTTAGAATAGGAAAAGTTGCA
Organism: Nonlabens sp. MB-3u-79; assembly: GCF_002831625.1. NCBI lineage: Bacteria > Pseudomonadati > Bacteroidota > Flavobacteriia > Flavobacteriales > Flavobacteriaceae > Nonlabens > Nonlabens sp. MB-3u-79. The sequence continues at coordinate 2,054,186 of NZ_CP025116.1, forward strand.
GCTTGGAGATTTTAAAAAATATTAGATGTCGAAGATTAAAAAATTAGTTAAGATTATACTAGTTATTATACAGCTCATTAATTAAAAAGAGTAAGTGATTCATACAGCTCGTTGATCGATTAATGGACTGAGAGCAATAATTTATATTAATTATGAAAATAACTAATCATCATATTGAATTATATTTAAAAGTTGGTGGAGATGTGGATCACCTTCAACGTATGGGGACACCAGAAGAGAAAACCCTTGAAAATCAAAAAATTATAGGAGTAATGGATGAATTAATTTACGAGCTAAAGCTGGTTAAAGATAAACTTGCTTCAACAGAATATGCTAAAGAAATTGAATTCAAACTTAAAAACCTTTGCGCAGATGACGCCGTAATCACCAAGATCAAAAATTTAAAACCATTTAGGTAAAAAAATAGCTTTATTAAAAAAAAAATAATTACAAACTTCCCGAACCTATGTAGACAATGCCAACACAAATAGTTGGCATGTCAAATTCAAATAGCTTTCATATAATAAAAATATTTACTGCCAACTGCCTACTGATTCAAAATTGCCTACTTACTCCAACTCCTTCTTCAAGAAACGCGCCGTATGGCTCGTCTTGTGTTTAGCAACTTGTTCTGGTGTTCCTTTGGCAACTATATTTCCGCCGCCACGACCGCCTTCTGGGCCAACGTCTATGATGTAGTCGGCTATTTTGATTACGTCCATATTGTGTTCAATGACCAGAACGGTGTTTCCTTTATCAACTAGTGTATTCAACACATCCATAAGAACACGCACGTCTTCAAAATGAAGTCCAGTGGTAGGCTCATCTAGTATGTAAAAGGTATTTCCAGTATCTCTTTTAGAAAGCTCGCTGGCTAGTTTGATACGTTGTGCTTCTCCACCAGAAAGTGTAGTAGATTGTTGTCCTAAAGTAATATAGCCTAGTCCAACGTCTTTTATGGTTTTTATCTTGCGATAAATATTTGGAATAGCTTCAAAGAAATCTGTGGCTTCATTAATGGTCATGTTGAGCACATCGCTTATGGACTTTCCTTTGTAACGTATCTCCAGCGTTTCTCGGTTGAATCGTTTTCCTTGACAAGTTTCACAAGTCACATAAACATCAGGCAGAAAATTCATTTCTATGACTCTAAGTCCGCCACCTTTGCATGTTTCACAACGTCCACCGGTAACATTAAAACTAAAACGACCGGGCTTATAGCCGCGTATCAATGCTTCAGGAGTTTTAGCAAACAGGGATCTTACCTCGTCAAAGGTTTTGGTGTAGGTTGCAGGATTAGATCTCGGCGTTCTACCTATCGGGCTTTGATTGATGTCTATGACTTTATCACAATTATCCAGTCCTTTGATGCTTTTATATGGCATTGGGATCTTTACTCCATTAAAGAAGTGCGCGTTCATAATAGGGTAGAGCGTCTCGTTGATTAAAGTAGATTTACCACTTCCAGAAACTCCTGTAACGCCTATCATTTGCCCTAAAGGAAGGTCTATAGAAACGTCTTTCAAATTGTTTCCAGTACAACCTTTCAATGATATTTTCATTCCATTTCCTTTACGACGTGTCTTAGGAACTGCGATTTCTCTTTTACCGTTGAGGTATTGGGCGGTAAGCGTATCGTGTTTTAATATTTCTTCAGGTGTACCTTCACTAATGATTTCGCCACCGTATTTTCCAGCTCGAGGTCCTATATCTATAACGTGATCTGCTCGCTGTATCATGTCTTTATCGTGCTCTACAACAATGACAGAATTACCGGTATCTCGCAAAGAAATAAGTGAGTTGATCAGTTTTTCATTGTCTCTTTGGTGTAAACCTATACTTGGTTCATCAAGTATGTACAATACACCGACGAGTTGTGAGCCTATTTGTGTGGCCAGTCTTATGCGTTGTGCTTCTCCACCAGACAGTGATTTAGCACTTCGATTGATAGATAAGTAGTCCAAACCTACATCCAGTAAGAACTGTAATCGTTCTCTTATTTCCTTTAATAACTCTGTGGCTATTTGTTCTTGCTTTCGCGAAAGCGTCACGTTTAAATGATCAAACCAGTCTACCAGCTCTACGATATCCATATTTGCTAGTTCGGCAATATTTTTTTCGTTGACACGGAAATAAAGTGACTCTTTACGCAATCGCGACCCCTCACAATCTGGACAGGTCACGTTGTCCATAAACTCTTTAGCCCAACGTTGCAGACTGGTACTGTCGTTATTTTTATAGGTTTGTTCTATAAAGTTAGCCAGCCCTTCAAATTCTATTTTGTAATTGCGTTTTACACCTAGGTTTTTACTGTCTACCTCCAGTGTTTCTTTACCGCCGTACAGAATCATTTCTATAGCTGCTTCAGGAACTTTTTCTAATGCATCTGTCAGTTTAAAATCAAACTTTTGGGCGATCAATTCCAGTTGCTTATAAATCCAATTTTTCTTATTGTCAGGATAAGGAGCCAGACCACCTTTAGCAATTGAAAGGCTGCGGTCTGGAATAATTTTGTTTTCGTTTACTTGGTACAGCGCTCCCAGACCACTACACTTAGGACAAGCACCTTTAGGGCTGTTAAAGGAGAAATTATTAGGTTCTGGTTCAGGGTAGGAGATTCCGGTTTCTGGGCACATTAACGTACGAGAGAAAAAACGTCCTTCTTTCTCACCGTGAGGCACAATCATGGTAATGTCGTTACCGTGATACATGGCAGTTTTTATGGACTCATCCAGTCTTTTGATATCTTGTTCACTATCGCCTACTTGCAACCTGTCGATGACTATTTCAATGTCGTGGACCTTGTAACGATCCATCTTCATACCTTTCATGATATCTATAATCACGTTATCGGTACGTACTTTGACAAAACCTTGTTTGGCAATTTGTTCAAAAAGCTCTCGGTAATGACCTTTTCTACCACGTATAACAGGTGCCAAAATATTGATGCGCTGACCCTTGTATTCTTCAATAATAAGATCGCGTATTTGCTCATCACTATAGCTTACCATTTTCTTACCTGTGTTGTAAGAATATGCATCGCTGGCACGGGCATATAGCAACCTTAGGAAATCATAAATTTCTGTAATAGTTCCTACCGTACTCCGCGGACTCTTACTCGTCGTTTTTTGCTCTATGGCAATCACAGGAGAAAGGCCGTCTATTTTATCCACATCTGGACGCTCCATCCCGCCAAGGAACTGCCTGGCATAAGCGCTAAAGGTTTCAATATAACGACGTTGACCTTCGGCATAAATAGTATCAAAGGCAAGGGATGATTTACCGGAGCCAGAAAGCCCCGTAATAACTACTAGTTTTTCTCGCGGAATATTTACATCAATGTTCTTTAAATTATGAACGCGAGCGCCTTTTACCTCAATGATTTCGTCAGAATATGCCATAGTTTTTTACAAGATTGCGAAGTTACCTATTAAGCACTAGGTTTTTATTTAAAGCTACCTTAAAATATAGTGGAGCGTTTTGAAATATAACAGCATAAAACACAGCCTTCTCTTATCTTCTCTCAAGGGAAGAGGGCACTGTATGGGTTTTATGATCTTATGTAAGGTTTTCAATCGAGGGAAATGTCCGCAGGACAAAGGGGCTTGCTGGAATCAGTCTCGGTTTTCAGTCTCAGTCTCAGTTTTCAGTAGGCAGTAGGCAGGTTGATTTGCGAGCAAGCTCACAAATTGGAGTAGGCAGTATTTTATAATTGTAGCTTTTGAAATTATTTTCCGCACTTGATGCGGAATCAGTCTCAGTCTCAGTTTTCAGTAGGCAGGTTGATTTGCGAGCAAGCTCACAAATTGGAGTAGGCAGTATTTTATAATTGTAGCTTTTGAAATTATTTTCCGCACTTGATGCGGAATCAGTCTCAGTCTCAGTTTTCAGTAGGCAGGTTGATTTGCGAGCAAGCTCACAAATTGGAGTAGGCAGTATTTTATAATTGTAGCTTTTGAAATTATTTTCCGCACTTGATGCGGAATCAGTCTCAGTCTCAGTTTTCAGTAGGCAGGTTGATTTGCGAGCAAGCTCACAAATTGGAGTAGGCAGTATTTTATAATTGTAGCTTTTGAAATTATTTTCCGCACTTGATGCGGAATCAGTCTCAGTCTCAGTTTTCAGTAGGCAGGTTGATTTGTGAGCAAGCTCACAAATTGGAGTAGGCAGTATTTTATAATTGTAGCTTTTGAAATTATTTTCCGCACTTGATGCGGCACCCTTTAGAGTTCTCGAGATTTTTTTGATGAGGTTTTCCCTTCTCACATCCGACGAGTGCAACGAGAGGAATGCATCATGTCCTCAGGACAAAGGGTATTGGTGTGTGAGTAAAAAACAAAGCAAGGGGACCATCAGAATCTCGCAACCAAAAATAATTCAATAAAACAAGCTTACTTTCCTAAAAGTAAAGTATATTTGTCATTATAATAAAAATACTTTACGTTATGAAAAGTTCTGTTTTAAAAAAGTTTTGCGAATTTGAAAAGAAAGGCGGCGCTTTTCCACTTATTTCTTATAAGTTTAAATGGATAGGATCTATAATCGCCATCACTGCTGTAGCAGCACTTTTATCAATTAAAATAGTTGATATTTCACAAGCAGCATTTTATAAGCAGCTGTTTATGCATGTCGTGTTGATCGGTTTATTTATAGTAGTTATTGCCAAAGATAAAAATGAAGATGAGCGCATCAATAAGTTGCGCTATCGCGCCTTTGCCTTTGCTTTTGTATTAGGAACGGCAATGATATTACTCATGCCTCTTGCAGCGATGTTTTTAGATGCTCTAGCGGGTAGATTGCCTTTAGAATGGGAGCAAGATCAAAGTGTCTTTTTTATCATGTCTTCTTTCTTGTTTTATTACTTGATGTATTTTCAGATTTTTAAAAGACAGTTGTAATGAAAAACACGGTCCATGTGCAACGCGCCATTCATAAAATGACACAAGCAGATCTTTCTCAGGCCATAGGCGTTTCTAGACAAACCATCAATTCCATTGAGAAAAATAGATATGTTCCTTCTACCGTGCTGGCTTTAAAAATTGCGCGTTTATTTAAAGTCGCGGTAGAAGATATTTTTGAGCTGGACGAAAAAGATTAGCGGGATTAAGGAATTACCTTCAAATCTGTAACTGGGATTTCTATTCCGAATAGGGTACGCTTTCGCGAAAGCGGAAATCCGCCAGCTGTCATCTCCCAATTGGACCATTTTGCTTCTATTCCATCAAATGGAATAATACTCACCCACATTTTAAAAGCAATGGGTTGGTAATTCTCATCCACTTCCCATAAGTAAGTATCTCCAGGAGTAGTACCTCCAGAATTGTATTTTACTAGGAGTTTTTGTCGACCATTTTCCTCAACTAGCTCTCTAGTGGTGCCTATATCAAATATTTTATGAGGTGCCACCACCCAAAAACTATCATTATTAAAATTGAATGCTGCATAATCGATAGCCTCTTGTTTTTCTTCTCCTTCTATTCGTTTTCCCTTTTTAAAAGCAAAACTTATTTTAGGATATTGCGTCTGGTAAGAAACTCGATAATCATCCCAATAGACATCTACCATATTTTGTTGAAGTTTCCATTCATAGCGATTCACACCTCTAAAGGTCCAGTGGATTTCCTTAGCCTGAGTAAATTCTTTGTGATGAATGGCATCCAATATTTTAAAAGCCATTTCATCTGCTGGTTTTCCTGGAATTCCTTTAGGAATATCGTCGTTATATACCAGTTTTAAAACTATAAAGGTGACAAGAAGGAAGGCCACAAGAGCTAAAATACCTTTTAATAAAAAGTGAAATATTTTTTTCAAAGTGTTGGAAATTTATAGATTGGGGTCAAAGATAAACTTATAGGATCGTTATGGAATATTCTAGATCGAGTTGGATCAATTATATTTTAATAATTATATGTCTAGAGCCAAATTCTATGGTAGGACAACCTGTTTATATACCGCCGAGGTTGCTACAAATGAATTTGATTTGAAAAGCAGTCGCTGCAAAAAAGAAACCCCTTAAAATCGCAGATTTTAAGGGGTTTCTTTTTGGAGTAGGGCTACCTAATTATTTGGTACCAAACTTTACTTTATAATCTTCAATAGATTGATTTACAATTTGCAATGCTTTTTCACGACCTTGAAACTCTTCTACTTCTACGGTTTTGTTTTCTAGTTTCTTATAATCTTGGAAGAAATTACGCATTTCTTTTTTCCAAAACTCTGGAAGCTCACTTACGTCATTAAAATGAGCAACAGACATATCATTTGCAGCAACAGCTATGATCTTGTCATCCATTTCACCACCGTCTAGCATTTGCATAACACCTATCACTTTAGCTCTAACAAGACACATTGGTACAATCTCGATTTGAGAAAGAACTAAGATGTCTAGAGGGTCGTCATCATCACAATAGGTTTGTGGAATAAAACCATAGTTGGTAGGATAGTACATAGAAGAGTAGATCACACGATCTAGAATTAGCATTCCAGATTCTTTATCCAACTCGTATTTTGCTCTTGTATTTTTTGGGATCTCTATAATTCCTGTTACATGTCCTGGTGCATCTGCTCCATAACTTACGTCGTGCCAAGCGTGTTTAGTCATTGTATTGTTTTTTTAAGCGGCTGCAAAAATAGGATGTATTCGGCTTTCGCGAAAGCGAAACAGCATTAACTTATGGTAAACTCACCTTATTTATCCTGTTTAAAGTTACGATAACGGTTGCGACACCTCTTTTTAAGCATAAACCAATGTTAAATGCATAACAGAATACTTCGGTTTCCCTTTTTGTCGATTATTTTTAGACTATGGCGCAAGAAAGATTAGGTTTTAAGTTTGAATTTTTTAATCCGAAAGAAAAGGATCCTTTTGAGAAGCTCTTTGATATCTTCAAAGAATTGATCACGCATACTTCTGGAGACTTTGATGAGGCGATAGAATGGCTAAGAGAATTAGATAAAGAATACAAGCTTACCACAGCAGAATATACGGTAGACGACTTTATAGAAGACTTGAAAGCGCGGGGTTATATCAAAGAAGAGTTTGATCCAAATGATGAGAATAAAGAAGGAGGAGAAGAAGGCGATGGAGATAGACCGGGACGTTTTTCTATAACTGCAAAAACAGAGCAGTTGCTGCGCAAACATGCGCTAGATCAAATTTTTGGTAACATGCGCAAAGGAAATAGCGGTAACCATAAAACAGGTAAATTAGGTCAAGGGGATGAGCACAGCGGCGATTACAGACCTTATAGATTTGGTGATGGACTGGATAGTATTTCCATGACAGAGAGTTTGCGCAACGCACAGGTCAATCACGGGATGGGTAATTTCAACCTTACCGAAGATGACCTCGTAGTTGAAGACTCTCAATTTAAAGCACAGATGAGTACGGTATTGATGATCGATATCTCTCATTCCATGATTCTTTATGGAGAAGACCGCATCACACCAGCAAAAAAGGTAGCGATGGCACTGGCAGAATTGATAACCACTCGTTACCCAAAAGACACCTTAGACATCATCGTTTTTGGTAATGATTCCTGGCCTATAAATATTGCAGATTTACCTTATCTTAAGGTAGGTCCTTATCACACCAATACTGTTGCAGGTTTACAACTAGCTATGGATATCTTGAGAAGAAAACGCAATACCAACAAACAGATCTTTATGATAACGGACGGCAAGCCCAGTTGCTTGCGATTAAAAGATGGTACGTATTATAAAAACTCTAATGGTCTGGATGAATACATTGTAGAGAAATGCTACACCATGGCTGCACAAGCGAGAAGATTGCATATTCCTATTACTACCTTTATGATTGCAAATGATCCTTACTTGCAACGTTTTATAGATCAGTTTACAGAAGCTAATCAAGGAAAAGCATTTTTTACTGGACTGCAAGGATTGGGCGAGATGATTTTTAGCGATTATGAAGCGAATAGAAAAAAACGACTAAAGTAATTTTTTAGTAATACGATTCACAGTAATTGGTAAAGCGATATTCACCGTTAGAATAAGGTGAGGTTGCGTAATAGATGCCAAAAGAGTAATTTAAATACCTTTCTTGTTGAGATTTAACCCAGCTTCTTTCTTTAGAAGTGATATCATTACCCTTGCTATTTCTAATAAGGACAGCATCTTTGTACTCGCCATCGTGATATAATTCAGAATCACATACGATGACACGACATTGAGATCCATTAGCTTGATTGAAATTACTCAATCCCGCAGCCATTTCGGCACAAGAGTGTAAGTTGATGCTTATAAAGATAAAACTTAAGAAAAAGACAAAACGTTTCATATCATTTGAATTTATAGTAGTTAAATTTATAATTTTCTACTCTTACTAAAAATACCCTGTATAGGGTATTTTTAGTAAAAAGGGACTTCATAATTTCTCTTTTAAGAATAGGAAGATTTACAAAAGCATTTTTATATATTTGACATGCTTACCAAAAACAAAAACAATGAAAACTATTTACCTTTCTTTAGTTGCTTTATTTCTTGCAACCTTTACTACAGTAGCCCAAGATCTTTCTTATGGAGTTATAGGTGGTGTGAACTTTTCAAAAATCGATAACCTAGGTGGGGATGGTTTTGAAAACAATAGATTAGGCTTCCATTTAGGTGGAGTTGCCGAATTAGCATTTGCTGAAAAATGGTCTTATGAGGCTAGTTTGTTGTATTCTGTAGAAGGAGAAGAATTTGATAATGCAGCAGGAACATCTACAGATGTAAAATTACAATACATCAATGTGCCACTACAATTCAAATACTATGCTTACAAGAATTTTAGTATTCACTTCGGTCCACAAATAGGCTTTTTACTTAAAGGAGAACAATCTATAGGTGACGGGGACGCTGTGGAGATTGAAGACACTGTCAATACTAACTTTGCAGGTACTGCAGGATTAGGTTATGATTTAAAAGAATACAACTTATATTTTAAAGGAACTTTTACTTACGGTTTTTCTGACATATTAGACAATGAAACTGATGGTGTAAACAGAAACCAGCTTCCAGGAAGCGTTCACTTATCAGTAGGTTATAAGTTCTAAGAAGATTATTAACTGATGATGTTTTAAAAAAAATGCGGCCAGAGGCCGCATTTTTTTTTGCTCTTTCAAGAGATGTTTAAACTTCCATTCTCTTCAATTCATTGTAATTACGTTTCAATTTGCGCAGTAAAATACCATAGATCAATTGATAGATCAAATACATAATCACACAAATAATCAAGAATGCAACAAAGGAAGCTCCTAACGCCATGAGGTAGAACATGGTCTCATTACCTGCCATTTTAGGAGATGCTAGAAGTTTAGTAACGTTGGGGTCTTTAGGAATCACCACAGCCGTAGCTATCATTCCTACCAGCATCATATAAATCAAGTTGTACCAGATGTACCATTTCATGGTGCGTCTCGTCTTTAGAATATTATTCATAAGACTTTGGGTAGGTTGTGAGGTAGAGATGTTCTTATAATTGGAATAGAATAAATATATAAAAATGATAATGATTAAGTAATGGAAAATTGTAGAACCGTAATAAAAAGGTCCTCCCATCATTTCAATCACATTGGTTTCTTGATTTGCAAAGTGGGATACAAGACCCAACACAATAAACACAGCAAATTCTATCATGGCAATGATAAACAGCCATTTCACTATTCCTGAAGATTTTCTCGCAAGCAATCCAGTGAGTTGATCTTTAGTAAATCGAGGCGAGTTATCAGTTTGTGACCGCCAGTTTTGTTTTAATATATCTAGTTGATCCATGATTTTATGGATTAATTATGTTAGTTAATTTTGTTTTTATCCTGTTCATCTTCACTCTAGCATTTACTTCAGAGATCCCCATGGTTTCCGCTATTTCTCTGTAATTTTTATCTTCAAGATATAGAAAAACCAATGCTTTTTCTATATCGTTTAATTGTTTTACCGCTCCGTAAAGCAATGTAAGCTGCTCCATTTGTGGATCGTCCTCGCGACGGTCTTCAATCTTAAATTGTACCGACTCATAATCTTGAGTTTTTACCCTTCTTGTAGATTTTCTATAGAGTGTAATCGCAGTGTTTAAAGCTACTCGATACATCCAAGTACTGAATTTAGCGTCTCCTCTAAATTTGGGGTAAGCACGCCATAATTGTACGGTCACTTCTTGAAAAAGGTCGTTATGTGCATGCTGATCATTAGTATATAGGCGGCATATTTTATGCACTATATTCTGATTCTCATCGAGCTGTTTAACAAATTCTTTTTCGAGTTTCTTACTCACTTTTTGATGGTATGGTTGTTAGATAGGTCCACTGTTTTTTAGAAACGTTACACTTCACTGGAAGGATTTCATATGTTGATCAGTTTGAGCAGTTAAATGTTTAGTACATCGCAACAGATTATTCAAGTGCAGCCCTGCTTAAGTGTGGTGTTTTAATAAGTTGAACCACTGAAATACATCATAAAAAATCAAAACACTAAGTTGGCTCTACAGTATGAAAAGATTGTTAATCGCTCGATAAACCAGCTCTTAAAAATTATATTTGTTGAAATATAAAAACATGAATATACCGCATTCAGATTTCCCACGAGTTATTGTTGTGGGCGGCGGTTTCGGAGGAGTGACGCTTTCGCGAAAGCTAACCAAACAAAATTTTCAAGTCGTACTTATAGATCATCATAATTACCATAATTTCCAGCCGTTGATGTATCAAGTGGCGACTAGTGGTCTAGAGCCTGATTCTATAGCTTTTCCATTAAGAGGGCTGGTCAATGACGGCACTAATTTTATATTTCGGCTTGCTGAAGTAGAGTCTGTAGAGCCGGTCATGAAAACACTTAAAACCTCCATAGGAGAGGTCACTTTTGATTACTTGGTCATTGCGACAGGAACTAAGACCAATTTTTTTGGCAATAAAGTACTAGAAGAAACTTCTTTACAAATGAAAAGTGTTCCTCAAGCGCTCAACATAAGAAGTTATATGCTTCAAAATCTAGAGAAGGCGACACTGACCAACGATGCAGAAGAACAAAAGAAGCTTATGCGTATCGTACTTTCTGGAGCTGGACCTACTGGAGTGGAGTTAGCAGGAGCCTTTGCCGAATTTAAAAAAGGAGTGCTCGCTAATGATTATCCAGATCTGAATCCAGAACATATGGAAATTCATTTGTTAGATGGTACCAGTCGAGTTCTTGCAAGTATGAGCGAGAAGGCCTCTCAAAAAGCCGAAAAATACTTGAAAGAGCTAGGAGTAAACATCCATCTTAATGTTATGGTGAAAAGCTATAATGAAGAAACAGTTTTAACTAATACAGATTTAAAAATTAAAGCACTCACTTTTATATGGAGTGCTGGAGTTATTGGAAATCCTATAGAAGGGATTCGGGAGCAAAGTGTCGATCAAAAATCCCAGCGCTTTCTGGTAGATCGTATGAATAGGGTAGAAGGGTACGAAAATATTTTTGCCATTGGTGATATTGCTTTAATGAAAACACCTGAATTTCCACAGGGACACCCTCAAGTGGCACAACCAGCTATCCAACAAGGCAAATTGCTCGTCAAGAATTTTAAACGCATACTTCACGATCAGCCACTTAAGACATTTTCTTATTTTGATAAAGGTAGTATGGCGACCATAGGAAGAAACAAAGCAGTCGCCGATGTAAAATCATTTACGTTAGGTGGTTTTCTAGCCTGGATTATTTGGCTGGCCGTACACTTGTATTTCTTAGTAGGAGTGAGAAACAGGTTAATTGTATTTCTAAATTGGGTCTATAACTACTTCAATTTTGATAGAGCAGCACGATTGATTATACGGCCTTACCAAAAGAAAGAGTTTTCTGATAAATAGAAATAGTTTATCAAGAAAAGCAGTAGGCTAGATGATAAGACTTGCATAGTACAATTATGCTTTAAATAATATATAAATAAGTCTTCCTTTAGTACCTTTGTAGTATCAAATAAGCTTCGTGTTTAATTGATTACAAGACTTTATTATAAAATAAAACCAACCCTTATGAGTAAGTATGATGTTGCAGTAATAGGTTCTGGACCTGGTGGCTATGTAGCCGCAATACGCTGTGCACAACTAGGTATGAAAACTGCCCTTATAGAAAAGTACAACACCTTAGGTGGGACTTGTCTTAACGTAGGTTGTATTCCTTCCAAAGCACTTTTAGATTCTTCTCATCACTACGACGATGCTATGAAGCATTTTGAAGATCATGGGATTGAGATTCCAGGAGAAATAAAGATCAATTTTGAAAAAATGATCGCTCGTAAAAAGCAAGTGGTAGATACTACATGCGATGGGGTGCAATATTTGATGAAAAAGAACGAGATCGATGTCTTTACTGGTATGGGATCTTTTGTAGATGCCACACACATTAAAATAGACGGTGAGAAATCACAAACGATTGAAGCAAAGAACACCATTATTGCAACGGGTTCAAAGCCAGGTACACTTCCATTTATTAAAGTAGATAAAGAAAGAGTAATTACTTCTACAGAAGCACTTTCCTTAAAAGAAATCCCTAAACACATGGTCGTAATAGGCGGTGGAGTGATAGGACTTGAATTAGGACAAGTGTATAAAAGATTAGGGGCTGAGGTTACTGTTATTGAATATGCTGATCGCATCACTCCTATAATGGATAAAGTTCTTTCTAAAGAACTGATGAAAGTTCTTAAAAAGCTAGGGATAAAATTCCACTTGTCTCATGGAGTCAACAAGGTAGAACGCAATGGCGATATCGTTAAGGTAACTGCCAAAAATAAAAAAGGAGAAGAAGTAAGCTTTGAAGGAGATTATTGTCTCGTTTCTGTTGGAAGACGTCCTTACACAGATAAATTAAATGCCACTGCAGCAGGTGTTAAGATCAATGAACGCGGACAAGTAGATGTAAATGAACATTTACAGACCAACGTTTCTAATATTTATGCGATAGGAGATGTAGTCCGTGGTGCCATGCTTGCCCATAAAGCAGAGGAAGAAGGTGTTTTTGTTGCAGAAACAATAGCTGGTCAAAAACCACATATCAATTACAATTTGATCCCTAATGTCATTTACACCTGGCCAGAGGTAGCTAGTGTAGGTAAAACAGAAGAAGAATTAAAAGAAGCTGGAATAGAATACAAAGCAGGGTCCTTCCCTATGAAGGCATTGGGTAGATCTCGTGCCTCTGGAGATACCGATGGCCTAGTAAAAATTCTAGCCGACAAAACAACTGATGAGGTTCTAGGAGTTCATATCATAGGAGCTAGAGCTGCAGACCTTATTGCTGAAGCTGTTACTGCTATGGAATTTAGAGCTAGTGCAGAAGATATTGCAAGAATGTCTCACGCACACCCTACTTATGCCGAGGCGGTTAAAGAAGCAGCTCTTGCTGCAACAGCTGACAGAGCGCTACACGTTTAATACACGTTAAATTACTATAGTTCAAGCCGATTCATTTATGAGTCGGCTTTTTTATTATATAAATTGGATTCCTGTTGGAGCCCAACTACCTGATGTTAGAAATATTTCCTTTTAACTTTGTCATTTACAACGACTTTTAGTTGCTAAGTAATGCAGCTAATATATCAAGATCACGCCTGTTAATTATTGTCATTTCGCTTTCGCGAAAGCGGTACTATACCTAGCCTTTTTTACTTTTCACCAATTCTCTGGGCTCATAGTATTTCTGTTTTTATAAGAGGTTGTTTAGAGTCCCGTTTTTAAGATAGGTATATTAAATGGTAGTATCTTTGTTCGACATGAAACAAAGACAACTTCATCAGTTTCCATTACTCCATTCTGCAGGTTTTAAGAAGAAATTACTGTCGTTTTATAAGGATGAAAACCATCTGGTGTATTTAGAGAGCAATCATGGCAGTTTAAAATATGATTCATATGCCACCTTAATAGGAGTAGGAGCTATAGATCGTATAACATGTAAAAGCGGCACTGCAGTAGAGCAGTTGGCCGCTTTTAGAACAGCTCATCCAGACTGGATGTTTGGCTTTTTAGGTTACGATCTTAAGAACGAGTTGGAAAACCTAGAGAGCACGCATCAAGATCTCTTGGACTTTCCAGATTTATGCTTTTTTGTTCCAGAATTGGTGTTTGAAATTTCAGACAAGGAAGTAAAGCTTCATTCCTTCATTACTTCACAGAATGATGCAGAGAAGTTGATCCAAAAAATACAAGAACATTCTTTTTCTGATCCAAAAACAGTTGCTCAAGAGGTCGTCCTAAAAGCCAAAGACTCTAAAGAAGCCTACCTACAAAAAGCACAAAAAGTTCTCGATCATATTCACAGAGGCGATATTTATGAAGCTAATTTTTGCACACAATTTTATGCTCAAGATGTGGTGTTGGATACGCAAAAGGCCTTTTATGATTTGAATAGCATCAGTGAGCCGCCATTTGCTGTTTATGCGAGGCTGGGTTCTTATTATGCTATTAGTGCTAGTCCAGAGCGTTATTTGAAAAAGACTGGAAACCAATTGATATCGCAGCCTATCAAAGGCACTGCAAAAAGATCTACCGACTTAACAGAAGATGAATCTCTTAAAGAGGCGCTTTTTAACGACCCTAAAGAACGATCTGAAAATGTGATGATCGTTGACTTAGTGAGAAATGACCTTTCTAAAACAGCCGTAAAAGGAAGTGTTGCGGTGGAGGAACTTTTTGGAATATATACCTTCAAGCAGGTACACCAAATGATCAGCACAGTCATGGCAGAGTTGGATCAAAAATATACGGTTATTGATGCAATCAAGACTACCTTTCCCATGGGGAGCATGACCGGAGCACCTAAAATAAGTGCTATGGAGATTATTGAAAAAAATGAATCTTTTAAAAGAGGTTTGTACAGCGGTGCTATAGGCTACTTTACACCACAAAACGACTTTGATTTTAATGTAGTGATACGTACGATCTTATTCAATGAAGATCGAAATACGCTTTCTTTTTCTGTAGGTAGTGCCCTTACCGCAGCAGCCATTCCTGAAAAAGAATACGAGGAGTGTTTTCTTAAAGCTAGAGCATTAATTGAAGTACTCGCACTTCAAGGCATTCGCTTTGATTAAATTTGCACTATGCTAACAGCATTTAAAAATCATATCAGCACTCAATTCCCTGAGCTCTTTTCGGTTCCCATAGCGATCGCGATAAGTGGAGGCAAAGACAGTACTGTTTTGGCCCATTTACTTCATCAATTGGGTGTTAAATTTGACTTGATACACTGTAATTTTAATTTAAGAGGAGCAGAAAGTGATGCAGATCAGGTCTTTGTGGAAGGTCTCGCAAAGCAATTGGGTTGTAAGCTTTATATAGAGTCATTTGAAACGGAGAAAATAGCACAGTCTAGAGGTGTTTCTATTCAAATGGCTGCTCGAGATTTGAGGTACCAAGCTTTTGATAACATAGCGGCTAAGCATCATATCAAACAAGTGCTTGTAGCCCATCACCTAGACGATCAATTAGAAACTTTTTTGATCAATTTAGGCCGTGGTGCCGGACTTCACGGGTTGACTGGAATTAGGGAGCGCAATGGGATTATTGCGAGGCCTTTGTTGATTTTTAACAGCAGTCAGATCAGTGATTTTGCTTTAGAAAACAATATCGATTGGCGTGAAGACAGCAGCAATAGCAAGACTAAATACCTGCGCAATCGACTGCGGCATGAGGTGATTCCCTTGCTTCATGAGGCGTTACCGCATTTGAAAGCTAATTTTTCCAATACGTTGAATTACCTGGAGGGTTCTGAATTATTATTAGATGTTGAGGTGGCACGCTTTCGCGAAAGCGGAACAAAAATAAACCATGGCAACCTAGAAATCTCTATCGAGAAATTAAAAGCAACTCTAAAGCCAGAAGCTTATCTCTTTGAACTTCTAAAAGAGTACAACTTTAACCTCCCTGACGCGTTAGAACTACTGGATGCTGAGCATGGTAAAAGTATTCCATCAGGCAGCAGAAGACTAACGAAGGATAGAGAAGTGTTGGTTTTAAGTAAGCAGGCAGATTGGAATCCTATTTATATGGAAATTGACCAATCGATCGAAAGGCTAAAGTTAGATGGATACCAACTAGAGTTTAAAAACATACGAGAAGATGACCCATTGAAGTATGTGAAATCGGCTAATTCCAGTAATAAAATTTTACTTGATGCAGCAGGATTAGAATATCCTTTTGTTTTGAGAAACTGGCAACATGGGGATCGCATGCAGCCATACGGGATGAAGGGGAGTAAATTGATAAGCGATCTATTAACTGATTGCAAAATCCCTTCTTTAGAACGGGAAAAAGCATTAGTATTGGCAAGTGGTAGCACTATATTATGGCTGGTAGGCATAAGAGCTAGCAAGCACCACAAAATTACAAGTATAACAAAATCTATAATTGAAATAACCTCAGACTTATGAGAAAGCTTCTATTTGCTTTAACAGCATTGATTGCCTTACAATTAACCGCTCAGCAAGACCCTACTACTTGGTCTACGGAGGTTAAAAAATTATCAGATAAAGAGTATGAGTTGACGACTACTGCTGTTATAGAACCGGGATGGCATTTGTATTCACAAACTACATCTCCAGAAAATAGTGGGCCAGTGCCTACCACCTTGAGTTTTTACGGTGTAGAAGATCAAATAGAATTGCTAGGGATTAATGAGGAAACCGGTTCTTATGCAGAATACTCCTCCGTATGGGAGTTTAATGTATACCAGTTCTCTGACGCAGCTGTTTTTAAACAAAAAATAAAAGTCCTTGATACCGAGTTAAAATACATCATTGCCGAAGTATTTTTTATGACTTGTGATGAAGAAAGGTGTTTACGTCCTAAAGGAGTCCCACTTACGTTTAAGTTAGACCCAAATGCAGCCGTTTCACCAACTGCTGCTGGCATCATTGAAAAGTATCTGGATGAAGAAAAGGATCCTATGCTATCTATGGCTCCAGAAGTTTCCTCTTTTCAAGTTAAGGACGCTCACGAGAAAAAAGGAGCTCAAAAAGAGCAGGACGGAAAAAAAAAAATTGATCAAGAATTAGAAGAAAAAGAAGATAAAAAAGACCGCAGTCTTTGGACTATTTTTATTGTCGCCTTTATTTCGGGATTTGCGGCACTTCTCACTCCTTGTGTTTTTCCTATGATACCCCTTACGGTAAGCTTTTTTACTAAGCAGAGTAAAAACAAGGCAAAAGGTATTTCTAATGCGATACTCTACGGCGTTTTTATTATTGTTATTTATGTCCTTCTAGGTACTGTTGTTACTGCTATTTTTGGTTCTGAATCCTTGAACCAGCTCAGTACCAATGTGTATTTTAACGTGGCATTTTTCCTGATATTAGTAGTTTTTGCAGCTTCATTTTTGGGCGCATTTGAAATCACATTACCTCAATCTTGGGCTAACAAAGCAGATGAAAAAGCCAATAAAGGCGGTATCGCAGGTATCTTTTTTATGGCACTAGCTCTTGCGATTGTTTCTTTTTCCTGCACCGGGCCTATAGTAGGATCACTTATTGTGGAAGCCGCATCTAAAGGTGGACTAGCACCAGTGATTGGAATGTTTGGTTTCTCACTAGCTATAGCTTTGCCATTTGCATTGTTTGCCATTTTCCCTGGCTGGTTGAACTCACTACCGAAATCTGGTGGTTGGTTAAATACAGTAAAGGTGGTTTTAGGGTTTTTAGAATTGGCTTTGGCTTTCAAATTTTTATCGGCTGCAGATTTAGTTTTTCAAACGCATTATATAGAGCGTGAGGTATTTTTGACTATATGGATTGCTATTTTTGGTGGACTGGCCTTATATCTTTTTGGTAAAATTAGAATGCCACACGACGGCCCTGACTCCAGTATATCAGTAGGAAGGTTGTTGTTAGGATTGGTCGTATTGAGTTTTACCATTTATATGATCCCTGGTCTATGGGGTGCGCCCTTGAAAATCATTTCTGGGTTTCCACCACCATTAAATTATGCTGAAGCACCATACGGAGTAGGGTATACCAAGTTAGATACCAACCTAGATATACCAGAAGGAGCACATCTAGCCGTTCATGACATCATAGCTTTTCATGATTATGAAGAAGGGCTGGCATATGCTAAGGAAGTGAATAAGCCTATTCTGGTAGACTTTACGGGTTGGGCTTGTGTGAACTGTCGCAAGATGGAAGAACGAGTGTGGAGTGAGCCTGCGATCCTCAATATGCTGAAAAACGATTTTGTATTGATTTCGCTTTATGTAGATGATAAAAACAAACTTCCTAAAGAGCAACAATACATTTCAGAAGTGACTGGAAAGAAAGTGCGCACCATTGGAGATAAATGGATGGAGTTTCAGAAAAATAATTATAAAGTGGCTGCCCAGCCTTTTTATGTAATCAAAGATAAATATGGAAACGATATAGGTCTACCTATCGCTTATACTCCAGAAGTGGACCTTTACGAAGCTTGGTTGAGAAAGGGCTTGGAAGAATAGTTCATTTAATTACAGAATAGCAAAAACCGATTCTAATAGGAATCGGTTTTTTTGTTGCTCCTAATTTAGAGCTCCATACAAGATTATAAAACAAGCCTATGCTATGGCAGCTTTGATACTGCTTATTTGTTGAAAGGAAGAAGGGGGGGACTCTCCTTAAAACTCTCGGGAACTGCAAGGGATTCCGCATCAAGTGCGGAAAATAATTCCAAAAGCTACAATTATAAAATACTGCCTACTGTGAATGTAAACTGAGACGGATTCCAGTTGGCCCCATTGTCCTTACTTCGACAAGCTCAGCACAGGGCGGACCTAATGCATTCCTCTCGTTGCACTCGTCGGATGCAAGAAGGGGAAAATAGTTTTGAATCGCTTTGCTCTTCCTTTTATGGCCCCTTTGTTCTTACTTCGACAAGTTCAGCACAGGGCGGACCTAATGCATTCCTCTCGTTGCACTCGTCGGATGCAAGAAAGGGAAAATAGTTTTGAATCGCTTTGCTCTTCCTTTTATGGCCACTTTGTCCTTACTTCGATAAGCTCAGCACAGGTAGGACCTAATGCATTCCTCTCGTTGCACTCGTCGGATGCAAGAAAGGGGAAAATAGTTTTGAATCGCTTTGCTCTTCCTTTTATAGCCACTTTGTCCTTACTTCGACAAGTTCAGCACAGGTCCGACCTAATGCATTCCTCTCGTTGCACTCGTCGGATGTAAGAAAGGGGAAAACTCTCCTTAAAAATATCGGGAACTGCAAGGGATTCCGCATCAAGTGTGGAAAATAATTTCCAAAGTTATAATTATAAAATATTGCCTACTCCAATTTGCGAGCAAATCAACCTGCCTACTGCCCACTGCCTAATGGAATGGAACCTGCCTACTGAAAACTGGATATTGGAAATAGGGCAAAAAAAAAGGGTCGCGCTAGCGACCCTTTTTAATATTATGTTAGGGAAAGATTAGTTAATTCTAAAAGTAACTCTTCTTACTAATTGTCTAGCATCAGCACTGTTCTTGTCAACAGAAGCATCTTCACCGTCACCATTCTGAGCTAAGCGACTTGCGTCAATTCCAGCAGCGGTAAGTACATCACTAACCATCTTAGCACGACGCTCAGATAATGTTTTGTTGTATTCAGGGCTTCCTATTTCATCTGCAAAACCTGTAAGAGTTGCACTTGCACTTGGATTGTCTTTCATGTACTGAACGATAGTGTTGATAGCTCCTAAAGAATAAGTAGTAGGTTTAGTACTATTAAATCTAAAGTAAACATTTACATAACCTTCGTTGATCAATTGCTTGATTAAGTTTTGGTTAGCACCATCAGCACCGTTGATAGCAGTTTGGATATCAGACTGGCTTGCGTAACGAGAATTTAAAGAGCTTTCCATATCGTCTGGAATACCGTTTTTATTCATGTCAATAGCACGACCTTTACTGTCAACACGAACACCACTTTCTGTAGTATTGTCTCTGTCTAAGTAATTAGGTACACCATCTTGATCATCATCAGCATTTTCAGCAGCCATTTTTTCCATTTGAGCAGCGATATCATCTACTTTAGCTTCCATTGGGTCTTTAGCAAAATCAGCTGGGTCAGTTCCTTCTCCAAGGTAGAAAGTAAGACCAACAGATGCGTTGATCATTAATCCTTCAAATCCTCTAACATCAGTACCTAGTTGAGCTCCATCCCATCCGTAATCATTACGAGTAGTACCTATAATCGTTAAATCTGTAAAGATAGCAATGCTATTAGTCACTCTGTATTGAGGAGTAAGACCTGCTGTAAAGTTCAAGTGGTGATCTGTGTTATCTGATAAGGAGCGATTATTTGAAGTAAGAAATCCTACACCTATACCTCCATGTCCAAGAATACCAAATCTAGAAGATGCACTTTTTAAGTTGACAAAGTCACCTAAATTTACGATTCCTTCTAAACCAACTCTGTAATAATCAGATTCGAAATCTACTGGAGAATCGGAATCACTTTGTATGCTGTTGTAACCGAATTCCAAACCAACTCCAAAACTTCTAGTGAACATATAACGGACACCTAAGTCTGCTTGCCATAAATCTGGTGTGCTTACATAACCGTCAACGAAAGGTCTAGTAGGTTTTTGAACACCAGCACCTACGTCTATTGCCCATCTTTTGAATGTTGCGTTTTCACTTGTTTCTGAAGATGTAGTATCTTCTGTTTGCGCTACTGATAGTAAACCACAGATCAGTATTGTAAGGGTAAATAATTTTTTCATAATATTTTTAACTTGCTTTCAAATGCAAATATATAAATATATTCTTAAGTTTAATAGCTATTAAACCGCTTAATTTTTTTAAATAGTTGTTCTTTTTCTTGGAAGATTGATTTTACGGCTTCATCGTTTTTATAAATTTCTATGTTTTGAAGATCAATATGTTAGTAATGAAATTGCTTTTTTGCGAATTTGATTTAAGTAAATATTTTAAAGATTGCCCTTGTAGTTTTTTTTCTTTTTAACTTTGTAGAGAACTTTTTTATCTCGCTTTCGCGAAAGCGAGCTTAAAATCCAACCTTAATGAACAGAAAAAAGATATTAATCACTGGCGGTGCTGGTTTTATAGGATCACATGTGGTTCGATTATTTGTCACGGCATATCCTAATTACGAAATATACAATTTAGATGCGCTTACCTATGCAGGTAATTTGGAGAATCTTAAAGATGTGGAACAGGCCTCTAATTACAATTTTCTGAAAGCCGATATCACAGATGCAACCGGTTTAGACAAGTTATTTAAACTTTATAATTTTGATAGTGTTATTCACTTAGCGGCAGAGTCCCATGTAGATCGATCCATCAAAGATCCATTACTTTTTGCAAAGACTAATATTTTAGGAACTTTAAATTTATTAGAGTCCTATAAAAAGCACAGTGATTTTCAAAAGGGTCTTTTTTACCATATCAGTACAGACGAAGTCTATGGAACTCTTGGAGCAACAGGGCTTTTTACAGAAAACACTTCTTACGATCCTAATTCACCCTATTCTGCTTCCAAAGCAAGTTCAGATCATTTTGTAAGAGCTTATGGAGAAACTTATGGATTACCTTTTGTGATCTCTAACTGCTCCAACAATTATGGATCCTTTCAGTTTCCTGAGAAATTAATTCCCCTCTTTATTAATAACATTATCAATTTTCAACCATTACCTGTATATGGAGACGGAAATTATACCAGAGACTGGTTGTTTGTTCAAGATCACGCTAAAGCTATAGATACTGTTTTTCATAAAGGTAAAAATGGAGAGACCTATAATATAGGCGGGCATAATGAATGGAAGAATATAGACCTGATTAAGTTGCTTTGCGCCAAAATGGATGTTCATTTAGGCAGATCTGCAGGAGAAAGTGAAAAATTGATCACCTTTGTTAAAGATAGACCGGGTCATGATGTGAGGTATGCCATTGATGCCTCAAAAATAGAGCGAGAGTTGGGATGGAAGCCTTCTCTTACTTTTGACGAAGGCTTAGAAAAAACAATAGCATGGTATTTAGAAAATGAAGCCTGGTTAAATAATCTGACTTCAGGGAAGTATCAGGAGTATTATGATTTACAGTATTCTCTAATTAACACAAATTAAACCGAATTTCACAAATGGATTTCGAGAATATTTTATACAAAGAAGAAAGTTTCAGAATTATTGGAGCATGTATGAAAGTCCATACTGCTTTAGGTGCGGGTTTTCTAGAATCTGTTTATCATGAAGCTCTAGAGAAAGAGTTTAAAAATCAGGAAATAGAATTTGACAGTAAGAGAAAACTTCAAGTTTATTATAATAATGTTCCTTAAAAAAAATATTTTATAGCTGACTTTATCTGTTTTAATAAAATAATTATTGAAATCAAAGCAGCCTTATTTTTACATAAAGACACGGAAGCTCAAACTATAAACTATCTTAAATCCACTAATTATAAATTAGGTTTATTGGTTAACTTTGGACAATCAAGTTTAACTTGGAAAAGATTTATAAATACCAAATAATCCGTGCAAATCTGCTTTAATTCGCGAAAATCTTTAAAAAAATGAAAGGAATAATTTTAGCTGGGGGCTCAGGAACCAGATTGCATCCGTTAACCTTAGCGGTAAGCAAACAACTCTTGCCTATTTATGATAAACCTATGGTTTATTATCCGTTGTCGGTATTAATGGAAGCGGGTATTACTGAGGTGCTATTGATATCTACCCCAAATGACCTTCCTAATTTTGAACGCTTACTCGGTGATGGAGGTAAATTTGGTATTTCTATCACTTATAAAGAACAGCCGAGCCCAGACGGTCTCGCACAAGCATTTATTCTCGGTGAAGCATTTATAGGGGATGATGCAGTAGCTTTGGTATTAGGAGATAATATTTTTTATGGCGCTGGATTTTCTGAGTTATTGGAACGCGCCGTACATAAAGTTACTTCAAAAAATGTGGCTGTTGTATTTGGCAACTATGTAAAAGACCCAGAGCGTTATGGTGTTGCGACTTTTGATACTGCAGGTAAGCTCAGTGGAATTGAAGAGAAGCCTACAAAACCGGCGTCTAACTATGCTGTGGTAGGTCTTTATTTTTATCCTAATTCTGTTATAGAGGTGGCAAAAGGATTAAAGCCGTCTAAGAGAGGTGAGTTGGAGATCACTGCGGTTAATCAATATTATTTAGAGAATAAAAGTTTAGAAATGCAAATACTCAGTCGCGGCTTTGCATGGTTGGATACCGGGACGCATGAGGCACTTACCGAAGCTACAGAATTTGTAAAAGCGGTAGAAAAAAGGACAGGTCTTAAAATAGCTTGTTTAGAAGAGATTGCCCTGACTCAAAAAAGAATTACTAGTGAAGATCTTTATAGCAGAGTCGAACACTTAAAGGGAGATTACTACGATTACATTAAAGAAGTGGTTCTTAAAAAGGGAAAAATTAATTAATTTTTTTATAGTTGTTGTACTGCTATGACCGTTACAATAAGAAGATTCTTATTACATTTGCCACTTACTTTTAGTAGAAATAACAGACTAAAACACCACTAGAAAATTGACACAAGACAAAATACTTATCACCGGCGCCGCAGGATTTATAGGTAGCAACTTAGCTGATTATTTTGTGGGAAAGGAATATGATGTTGTAGGATTAGATAATTTTTCCACAGGTCACCCCAAGAATATTCAACAATTAAAAGAGAAATCCAATTTTCAATTTATTGAAGGAGATATCAGGGATTTGGGGGTTTGTATCAAAGCGGTAAAAGGTTGTCGTTATGTACTGCATCAGGCAGCCTTAGGGAGTGTCCCTAGATCCATCAAAGATCCGATTACGACCAATGAAGTGAATATCAGCGGTTTTTTAAATATCCTAACCGCTTGTAAGAATGAAAAGGTGGATAAATTGGTCTATGCTGCTAGTTCCTCTACTTATGGAGACTCAAAAGCTTTACCTAAAGTAGAAGATGAAATTGGGAAGCCACTATCCCCATATGCGATAACAAAATATGTAAATGAATTGTACGCAGACGTTTTTTATAAAACTTACGGGTTAAAAAGCATTGGTTTACGGTATTTTAATGTATTCGGTAGAAGGCAAGATCCCAATGGTGCTTATGCAGCAGTAATTCCTAAATTTATTGCTCAACTTATGAGTATGAAGTCTCCAGTGATCAACGGAGATGGAACCTATTCAAGAGACTTTACCTATATAGATAATGTGATACAAGCAAACGAGTTGGCTATGTTGTCTACGCATGAAGAATCCAATAATTGTGTTTTAAATATTGCTTTTGGTGAGCGAACTACAATTTCAGGTTTAGTTCAAACATTAAAAGAGCTGTTGAGTCGCTCCACAAAAAGCATACAAAATGTGAAAATTAGCTATGGATCAAATCGAGAAGGTGATGTACCTCACTCCTTGGCATCTATTCAAAAAGCTAAAAATATTATAGGCTATGATCCTCAATACAGTTTACAAGACGGTTTAAGAGAGTCGATCAAGTGGTACCAAGATAACTTGTAAGTCGCAATGCAAAAGAAGATGAAAAAAATAGCAGTTATAGGTTTAGGGTATGTGGGATTGCCATTGGCAAGACTTTTTGCTACAAAATATAGCGTTCTGGGCTTAGATATCAATCGAAGCAGAATAGCTCATTTACAAAAAGGAATAGACAAAACCTTAGAGGTAGAAGAAGATTTATTAAAGTCTGTTCTAAAATCTGAAAATTCAAATACAATTGGTTTGTACTGCTCGTTTGATTTTGAGGAGTTAGAAACAGCAACTATTTATATAGTGACAGTTCCTACTCCGGTCGATTCTAAAAATCAACCAGACCTAACCGCTCTGATTCAAGCCAGTAAGACCCTTGGTAAGTATCTCAAAAAGGATGATATTGTTATTTATGAATCTACGGTATATCCTGGAGCCACAGAAGAAGTATGTGTTCCTATTCTTGAAAAGCAAAGCGGCTTAAAGTTCAATAAAGACTTTTTTGCTGGCTATTCTCCAGAACGCATCAATCCTGGAGATAAATTACACAGAATAGAACATATTTTAAAAGTAACTTCAGGCAGCACGCCTGAAGTTGGGATGGTTATCGATAAGTTGTACGCATCGGTAATAGAAGCAGGTACTCATCTTGCGCCTAGTATTAAAGTGGCTGAAGCAGCAAAGGTTATTGAAAATGCTCAAAGAGACATCAATATTGCTTTTGTAAACGAGTTGGCTAAAATCTTTAATCTATTAGACATTGATACGCAAGCGGTACTAGAAGCAGCAAGTACCAAATGGAATTTTATAAAATTCCAACCTGGATTGGTTGGAGGGCACTGTATAGGAGTAGATCCTTATTATTTGGCGCAAAAAGCACAACAAGTAGGTTATAACCCAGAGATCATTTTAGCCGGTAGAAGGGTCAATGACAGTATGGGGGAGTATGTAGGCAGTCAGACCGTAAAACTCATGTTGTCAAGAGATATCGCTCTTAAAAACGCATCAATTTTAATTTTGGGGATTACCTTTAAAGAAAACTGCCCTGATGTAAGGAATACCAAAGTGGTGGATGTTGTATCAAGTTTAAAAGATTTTGGTTTACAAATAGATATTCACGATCCTAATGCAGACCCAGAGCAAGTGCAAGAGGAATACGGTTTAGAGTGCTCGAAAGTCTTACCTCATAAAAAATACAGTGCGATTATATTAGCCGTAGCCCATAAAGAATTTTTAAGTTTAAATTTAGAAAATTTACTTGAGCCTAAAGGAGTCATTTACGATGTAAAAGGCGTTTTAGGATCTCGTGCAGATAAAAAATTATAATATGAAAGTAAAAAACATTTGTTGTATTGGTGCAGGTTATGTAGGAGGTCCGACGATGACCATGATAGCCGCTAAATGCCCTCATATTACTGTTAATGTAGTTGATATCAATGAAAAACGCATCGCCGCATGGAATGATCCTGATGTAGAAAACATACCTATTTATGAACCCGGATTATCGGATTTGGTGGGGCAAACCAGGGGTAAAAACCTGTTCTTTTCTACCGATGTAGACGCAGCAATTAAAGCAGCAGATATGATTTTTATATCTGTAAACACACCTACCAAAACCTATGGTGTAGGAAAAGGTATGGCGGCAGATCTAAAATATATTGAGCTTTGCGCTAGACAAATAGCCGCAGTTGCGACTACAGATAAAATAATAGTGGAGAAATCTACTTTACCTGTGCGAACTGCAGAGGCTTTAAGGAGTATTCTAGACCATACTGGAAATGGTGTGCAGTTTGACATACTTTCCAATCCAGAATTCTTGGCAGAAGGAACAGCAGTAAGCGATTTATTAAACCCAGATAGAGTACTCATAGGTGGCGAGCAAACAGAAAATGGAAAAAAAGCTCAAAAAGCTTTAGTGGATGTATATTCCAACTGGGTTCCTAAAGAACGTATCTTGACGACAAACGTATGGTCTTCAGAGCTTTCTAAGTTGACAGCAAATGCATTCCTTGCACAACGAGTAAGTAGTATCAATGCACTATCAGAATTATGTGAAGTTACTGAGGCTAATGTGAATGAAGTGGCGAGAGCTATAGGAACGGACACTAGAATTGGCTCTAAGTTTTTAAAAGCCTCTGTTGGTTTTGGAGGTTCTTGTTTTCAAAAAGACATATTGAACCTTGTCTACATTTCCCAGACCTATGGGTTACAGGAAGTGGCAGATTATTGGGAACAAGTCATCATTATGAACGATCACCAGAAAAGGAGGTTTGCTAAGAAAATTGTAAAGACCTTATTCAATACCGTTTCTGGTAAAAAAATAGCCATAATGGGTTGGGCATTTAAGAAGGATACCAACGATACCAGAGAGTCCGCAGCTATTTATGTGGCCGACTACCTATTAAACGAACAAGCAGAAATTACGGTCTACGATCCAAAAGTAACTGCAGAACAAATCTATAGTGACCTTAATTATTTGGGGACCAGATCAGATGAGGAGAATCGGAGACTTCTTAAAGTAGTCACCGATCCTAAAATAGCGGTAGAAAAGGCACATGCTACAGCTATATTGACAGAGTGGGATGAATTCACAGAGTTCAACTGGAAAAACATGTATGACAGCATGCTCAAACCGGCCTTTCTTTTTGACGGTCGTATGCTATTAGATCATGAGGAGTTAAAAAGCATTGGGTTTGAAGTCTACACCATAGGTAAAGGTTGATGCCGCTTTCGCAATATTTGTCCCGAATTCACTTCGGGAAGCGGAAAACATATTTAAAATGAAACCCAACATTAATCGTGAGAATTGATTAAATGTTCAAAAAAATACTGCTGTAAAATGAGTGAATTTAAAAAAAACCTTATCGTTTTTGAAACCCTTCCAGAGGATATCAAAATGGTGCCATTGGTTGAAGAATTCCAAAAACATTCTCAAAATTTTGAAGATAAAGTTTGCGTAACAGCTCAACACCAGGAAATGTTAGATCGAGTTCTTGATTTTTTCAATATCACTCCAAATTTCGATTTGGATCTTATGAAGCCTGGTCAAAACTTATATTCTTTAACAGCAGACATCATCAAAGGAATGAAACCTGTTTTAGAAGAATTTAATCCAGATTACGTTTTTGTACATGGTGATACCTCTACCACCATGGCTACCTGTATGGCTGCTTTTTACAACCAGTCCAAAGTATTTCATGTAGAAGCAGGATTACGTACCGATGACAAATGGTCTCCATTTCCCGAGGAGGTGAATAGACAAGTGACCGGAAGAATAGCAGACTTTCATTTTGTCCCTACAGAGACTTGTAAGAAGAATCTTCTCTTGAAAAATATTGAAGAGGGTCAAATCTTGGTTACTCATAATACCGTAATTGATGCTTTATTGGACCATAATATTAAGGTAGATAATGAACCAATGGCTTTTATTAAGGAAATGAAAGAATTCTAAGACTATGCGCCAAGTTGACTTAAAAAGACTGCTAATTGAGGCGAAGCCGTGCTTTCTTGATAGTGAACAGTCCATAATCCACAGATAAATTTAAACTATCCATAAAAACACACCAATGACATATAAAAAATCAATTGCAGTAATTGTATCAGGCTATTTTAATCCTATCCATAAGGGACATATTGATTATTTTAAACAGGCCAAAGCTCTAGGTCATCAATTGTTTGTTATCGTCAACAACGATTATCAAAGGGAGCTCAAAGGAAGCAAAGCTTTTCAAGATGAGGAAGAACGTTTGCTTATCGTGAGTAATATTAAATCAGTAAATAAGGCTATATTATCCATTGATCAAGACTCAACGGTTAGAGCAACCTTAAAAAAAATTGTAAATGAGTATAAGTCAGATTTTGATTTTATGTTTGCAAATGGGGGTGACCAAAACAACAAAAGCATACCTGAAGCAATAATATGTGAAGAACTAGGAGTGCTGCTTACGGACGGTTTAGGTGAGAAAATCCAATCAAGTAGTTGGCTTTTGAAAAAGTAATATTTTTAATTTTAATCAAATAAAATGGAACACGACATCAGACCTTGGGGAGAATACTTTGTTTTAGAAAATCAAGACACCCACAAAGTCAAACGTATAAAAGTGAAACCTAAAGGCAGACTTTCTTATCAATACCACCATAAGCGTTCAGAAGTATGGACGGTAGTAAGCGGTGTTGGGCGAATAACTTTAGACGGTGAAACCAAAGATTACTATTATGGGGACATTGTGCAAATACCGCAAGGTATGAAGCATAGAATCGAGAACCCTTCAGCCGAAGAAGATTGTATCTTTATTGAAGTACAACTAGGTACTTATTTTGGAGAAGACGATATTGTACGGATAGAAGACGATTATGATAGAAATTAGAAATAATCCTAAGCAATTCAACTGACTTTTAAATATACCTTAAGAAAATCGTAAAGACCTTATTCAATACCGTATCTGATAAAAAATCGCTTTAATGGGTTGGGCCTTTAAAAAGAATACCAACGATACCAGAGAGCTCGCAGCTATTTATGTGACCGACTACCTATTAAACGAACAAGCAGAAATTACGGTCTACGATCCAAAAGTAACCGCAGAACAAATCTATAGTGACTTTAATTATTTAGGCGCCAGATCAGATTAGGAAAACCGCAGACTTCTTAAAGTAGTCACCGATCCTAAAATAGCGGTTGAAAAGGCACATGCTACTGCTATATTGACAGAGTGGGATGAATTCACAGAGTTCAACTGGAAAAAAATCTATAACAGTATGCTAAAACTGGCTTTTCTTTTTGACGGCCGCATGCTATTGGATCATGAGGAGTTAAAAAGTATTGGCTTTGACGTCTATACGATAGGTAGAGGTTGATGCCGCTTTAGCGAAACTTGTTCCGAATTCACTTCGGGAAGCGGAAACCTTAGATTGATAAAGATTATATGAGGTTTTACCACAAGAACCTTTTAAATAGTCTTTTAGTAGGTTGTAAGATTTGTCAATGTATTTTACATTTTACATGTGTTGTTTTATAGCTATTGCACTATCCCTTAAATTTTAAGAAATATATAAAGCTGTAAGCTGTTCGTTTGGACATAATTTATTGTGTGCGGCGAATGTATTTATTTATGGGTTTTGTGAAGAGTAACAAAAGGTACAAACTAACAGCAAACGGAGGAACCTGTATTGAAAATTAAACTTAGAAAAGAACAGATAATTACGGGGCGAAAGCACGGAGATTTATTATCTTGCGACCTGAAAAATTAGCGCTTTTTGCGCAAGTTACTGTGGGGAGTTCCAAATATAATGGGGCTCACAGTAGCGGAGCTATAGAAAAAAAGTAGTATAACAATGCTTTATAAAACAACCAGCCCCTAATTTTTTGTACATAAGAAAAATATATAATAAGAACACTTAACGACGCACAAATGAATTGGTTGGTGCTCTACACAAAACCAAAAAATGAAGTAAAAGTAGCGCAAGGCCTAGCCACTGCTGGTATTAACGTTTATTGCCCTATGCTTACTACTGTAAAGCAATGGAGTGACCGGAAAAAAAAAGTTTCGTTGCCACTTTTTGCTTCTTATGTATTTGTGCAAGTGACTGAGTCGCAAAGATCATCTGTTTTCGATATACCAGGCGTAGTACGCTACTTATTTTGGTTAGGAAAACCTGCCATTGTAAGAGAAGAGGAAATCAATGCAATAAAAGAATTGCTTAGCGAAAACAGCTATAAAGAAGTACGCGTTGCGTCTCTAGAACCGGGCGACAGCCTGATTCTAAAAGAAGGTGTTTTTAAAGGGCAAACAGCAACTTTTAAAGAACAAAAAGGAAACCAAACCATTCTTATTTTAAGTGGTTTCGGGACAAAACTTATTCTAAATAAATAGTTAAGAATATACCAATTAAAGAGTGAAACAATGAAAATATCAGTTATAGCTACTGCTGGGTTTCTAAGCTTCAATTTGGTAGATCTTTTTTTACATAAAGAATATAAAGTAGTAGGCTTGGATAATTTCTCGACCATTCACCTTCATAACACAGCCCCATTAGAAAAACTTGAGTTTTTCACTTTTATTAAAGCCGACATGAAAGCACAATCAAAGTTATAATTCAACCGATGAAAAAGATTTTACTTGTTTTTGGAACCAGACCCGAAGCCATAAAAATGGCACCATTGGTTCAAGAATTTCAAAAAAACCCTCTAGATTTTGAAACCAAAGTCTGCGTAACTGCCCAACACAGGGAAATGTTAGATCAAGTTCTTGATTTTTTCAATATCACTCCAGATTTCGATTTGGACCTTATGAAACCAGGTCAAAATTTATATTCTTTAACCGCAGACATTATTACAGGAATGAAACCTGTTTTAGAAGAATTTAATCCAGATTATGTTTTTGTACATGGTGATACCTCTACCACCATGGCTACCAGTATTGCTGCTTTTTACAACCAGTCCAAAGTATGTCATGTAGAAGCAGGATTGCGTACCGATGACAAATGGTCTCCATTTCCTGAGGAAGTGAATAGACAAGTGACCGGTAGAATAGCAGACTTTCATTTTGCTCCTACCACTACTTCTAGAGATAATTTATTAAAGGAGAATATACCAGAGAATCAAATTGTAGTTACTGGTAATACGGTTATTGATGCCTTGTTAGCTAGTGTAAAAAAGGTAGAAGAAAAGCCTTCTGCATTTGTGAACTCCATGAGTGAGTCCTTAGGGGATCACGAGATGATTCTAGTAACAGGACATAGAAGAGAGAATCACGGTAAAGGTTTTGAAGATATATGTCAAGCTTTGAAAGAGATTGCTGAAGCGAAGCCAAATTTTAAAATTGTATATCCCGTTCATTTGAACCCTAAGGTACAAGAACCGGTAAATAGAATACTTAAGGATGTTGATAATATCATACTTATAGCCCCTTTAGCTTATCAAGATTTTATTTGGATGATGAACCGCAGTAGGATCATTATCACTGATAGTGGTGGAGTGCAAGAAGAGGCCCCTAGTTTAGGTAAGCCTGTCTTAGTCATGCGCGATACTACAGAACGACCAGAAGCAGTAGAAGCAGGCACTGTTATATTGGTTGGAACAGATAAAGATAGGATCGTTTCAGAAGCCTTAGAGCTGATCAATAATAAGGAACGATTTGATCAAATGAGTCAACTTCATAATCCTTACGGAGATGGAAGTGCCTGTAAGCGCATCGTTAACATTATAAAAAATACATAAATGAGTCACCAACCAGAAGTTGTCATGATAGGTTTAGGTTATATAGGCCTACCTACAGCAGCATTAATAGCATCAAATAATGTCCATGTGCATGGAGTAGATATCAATCAAAAGGTAGTCGATACCATCAATGCTGGTAAAATTCATATCGTAGAGCCATCTTTAGGAGGGGCTGTTGCTGCTGCGGTTAAAGATGGTTACTTGAAAGCTGCTACTAAAGCGGTAGTAGCTAATAATTACCTTATTGTGGTTCCTACTCCTTTTAAAGATAAACATGAGCCAGATATTTCTTTTGTGGAAGCAGCTACCAAAGGAATTATACCTCTTCTTAAAAAAGGAGATTTATATATTATTGAGTCGACCTCTCCTGTTGGTACAACAGAAAAAATGATGGAATTGATCTATACAGAACGTCCAGAATTAAAAGATCAAATACACATCGCATATTGTCCTGAAAGAGTGCTTCCAGGTAATGTGATGCATGAATTAGTACATAACGATCGAGTTATAGGAGGAGTGAATGAAGCGAGTACTCAAAAGGCGCTTTCTTTTTATTCTAAATACGTTAAAGGAGATTTACACGCTACCAACGCTAGAACTGCTGAAATGTGCAAGCTGGTAGAAAACTCTTCTAGAGATGTACAAATTGCATTTGCCAATGAGCTATCGCTGATTTGTGATAAAGCAAACATTAATGTGTGGGAATTGATAGAACTAGCCAACAAACATCCGAGAGTAACCATTTTGCAGCCAGGCTGTGGAGTAGGTGGTCACTGTATTGCAGTAGACCCTTATTTTATTGTCTCTGATTATCCAATGGAATCAAAAATAATAGGTACTGCGAGAGAAGTAAATAATTACAAATCTTTTTGGTGTGCTGAAAAAATTCAAACAGAAAAATTAAAGTTTGAGTTAAAACATGGTAGGAAACCCAAAATTGCTCTTATGGGTTTAGCTTTTAAACCGAACATAGATGACTTAAGAGAATCTCCTGCTAAATATATTGTGAATAAGGTTTTACAGAATGATAATAATGGAGAATATTATATTGTAGAACCAAATATAAAAGAGCATAATGTATTTAAAATAACTGATTACAAACATGCAATTGAAAAGACAGATATTCTAGTTTTTTTAGTAGCCCATGATGAATTTAAAAACTTAGAATACGATTCTAGTAAGGTTGTTTTAGATTTTTGTGGTATTAATAAATAAGATATGGATATAATTGCAGAAATTGGTCAAGCTCACGAAGGTAGCTTAGGAATAGCGCATTCTTATATAGATGCTTTAGCATTAACAGGCGTTACAGCAGTAAAATTTCAAACACATATTGCAGAGGCAGAAAGCTCTGAATTTGAAGACTTTAGAGTTAAATTTAGTTATGAAGATAAAACTAGATTTGATTATTGGAAACGAATGGAATTTACAACTGAACAATGGGCTGGTTTAAAAAAACATTGTGAAGATAAAAACCTTGAGTTTATTTCTTCTCCATTTAGTAATAAAGCAGTTGATTTACTTGAAAAAATTGGAGTGCAAAGATATAAAATTGGCTCTGGTGAAGTAAGTAACTACTTAATGCTAGAAAAAATTATTAAAACAGGAAAACCTATTCTTTTATCATCTGGAATGAGCTCTTACGATGAGTTAGATAAGACAGTAGCTTTCATAAATAATAAAGGTAACAACCTTTCCATTTTTCAATGTACTACAAGTTATCCTTCTATTTCTGGCGAGTGGGGTCTTAATTTAATACCAAGTTTTATAAATAAATACAATGTTCCAATTGGTTTTTCTGACCATAGTGGGGATATTTATGCGTGTTTAGCAGCAACAACTTTAGGAGCATCCCTTTTAGAATTTCATGTTGTTTTTGATAAGCAAATGTTTGGTCCGGATGCAAATTCTTCATTAACGATTTCTGAAATAAAAAAATTAACCAATGGTGTTATTCAAATCTCTAATGATTTAAAGAGTAACTCAAATTTCAAACGAGATAATTCTAAATTTGCCGATTTAAAAACAATTTTTGAAAAATCATTAGCAGTTAATAAAGATCTAAAATCTGGGAATATTATTACTTTTGATGATTTAGAGGCAAAAAAACCTTCAACTATGGGTATTACTGCTAAAGAATTTGAATCTATAGTTGGTAGAAAACTAAAGACAGATTTAAATAAGTGGGATTTTATTCAAAAAAATAATTTACAAGATTAATGCAAGTTAAAAGAAAAATATGTGTAGTTGTTACAGCAAGGCCATCTTACAGCAGAGTGAAAACATTACTAACTGCTATTGAAAATCATAATGATTTGGAGTTAAAGCTTGTTGTAGCTGGTTCTGCTTTGTTAGAGCTTTATGGTAATGCAGTACAAGTTATAGAAAATGATGGTTTTAAAATTGATGCTAAAGTTTACAATGTATTAGTTGTAGAAAATGAAACTGCTATGGCTAAAACTACAAGTATGGCAATTATGGAATTATCTAATGTTTTCTATAATATGAAGCCAGATGCTATTTTAACGATTGCAGATAGGTACGAAACTATTGGAACTTCAATTGCAGCTGCTTATCAAAATATTCCTCTTATTCATCTTCAAGGTGGCGAAGTAACAGGGAATATTGATGAAAAGGTAAGACATGCAAATACTAAGTTAGCAGATATTCATTTTGTTTCATCTTTACCTTCTATGGTTAGAGTCCTAAAAATGGGGGAAAATCCAAAATTTGTTTTTAATACCGGATGTCCATCGTTGGATTTAGCAGCGGAAATTTTAGATAATCCGGATTTAGATTTTGATCCGATAAAAAAATATGGTGGCGTAGGTGCAGACTTAGATATAAGTAACGGATATTTAATAGTTATGCAACATCCAGAAACAAATGAGTACAAAAATGCAAGAAAACACATTGTTGAAACACTAGAAGTAATCCGAGAACTAAAAATACCAACGTTATGGTTTTGGCCAAATGTTGATGCAGGTTCAGATGCGACTTCTTCTGGAATACGTCATTATAGAGAGACTTATGATTTAAGTCATGTTCATTTCTTTAAAAATATGGCTCCCATGGATTTTTTGAGGTTGCTATATAATTCCAAAGGATTGATAGGGAATTCTAGTGCAGGAATCAGAGAATGTGCATTTTTAGGAGTACACGCTGTAAATATTGGCAAGCGTCAAGAAGGCAGAGATAGAGGGAAGAATGTAATTGATGCAGATTATAATAGAAAAGAAATAAAACAAGCTATTTTAAAACAAATTAATTCTGAACTTCCTGAAAGAGATTTTATCTATGGAAAAGGAGATTCAGGAGTGAAAATCGCAAATATCTTGGCAGAAATTGAATTACCTTATTCAAAAATTTTACAGTATTAACGATAAAAAGAGTTATGAATATATTGGGTATTATTCCAGCACGAGGAGGCTCTAAAGGAGTTCCTTATAAAAATATAAAAGAATTAAACGGAAAACCCCTTATTCAATACACTTCAGAAATTGCTTTAAAATCTAAATATTTAGACAGGGTTATTGTTAGTACCGATGATGATAAGATAGCTGAAGTTTCTAAATCACTAGGATTAGAAGTGCCTTTTATGAGACCTGATAATTTAGCTCAAGATATAAGTCCTACACTTCCAGTGATAAAGCATGCTTTAACTTTCTATAAAAATTTAGGTATAGAATTTGATGCCATATGTTTATTACAAGTTACATCCCCAATTAGAACTCTCGATTTTCTGAATAACTGTTTAGAAAAATTTATAGCAACGGATTCAGATTCTTTAATATCTGTTTTAAATGTTCCTCATCACTTAAATCCGCATTGGACTTTTAAAGAAAATGAGAATGGGAATTTATCAATCTCTACAGGAGAAAAAAATATTATTCCTAGAAGGCAAGATTTACCAAATGCGTATTATAGAGATGGCAGTGTTTATATAATAAAAACTGATGTTATACTTAATCAGAACTCTTTATATGGTGATAAAACGTCTTACTTTGTTAATCCTACAAAGAATAATGTAAATATAGATACTTTAGAAGATTGGAAAAATGCAGAAATAATCTTTAGACAAAAATATGAAAACTAAAATAGCATTTTATTGTGATCATGCATTTGGTCTTTATGATATTCTACCATTATTCGAAGAGTATAGATATAAAAAAAATGATGTTTATATTATAACAAGAAGTAAATATTATTTAACTGTTAAGGAAAAATTTAATGTTAAAGATGAAAATATTATATTTATAAACGATTATAATAGTCCATTAGGAGTTTTTTTTACAGAGTGGTTTAAATTATTATGCGTTAACGAAAATTTTTCTGAATTTTATCAGCAGAGAAAAAAAATAAAATTTTCTGGGTTTAAGCAAAAAGTATCTAATTCCTTTAAATTATTTAATTTAAAAAATAGTAAAGTAAATAAAACCTACAGTATACTTATAAACTTTCTTTATAGGGTATCCTTAATTAAATCATTTCCAATAAATTTTGACAAAATATATTTGGTGACAAAAGTGTTTAATCCATATTTAATTACACCATTTGAGGACAAAGTTCATTTAATTATAGAGAGTTGGGACCATCCTGCAAAAGAACCATTTTTACTAAATCCAAAAAAAGTTGAAACTTGGAATGATTCTTTAATTGAAGAATTAGAACAATATCAATTTTATAAAAAACCGATTAAAGGAAAACCTTTAAAGTTTAGATATATTGAAGAATATAACAAGGGTTTTGATGAAAAAATACTGAATAAAGAAGAGTTAGAAGATGTTTTGTTTATAAAAAATAATGATGTCGCAATTTATCCCATGTGCACTTCTTCTAGTTATTTTGCGTTTTCTGAAGAATTACGTTTTGTTAGAGATTTAGCATTAAAGTTAAATAGAGAAGATGTTCAACTCTACATTAGACCATACCCTCTGGCGCCATACAAAGATGTTTTAGCTTTACAAGAAATTCAAAATGTTAAAGTTGGTATTGGTAATAAAATTACAGATGGATTAGAGGTTTTTAGTAAAGCCCATATGTTGCATAAGTATTTAATTAATAAATATGCTAAATATGTAATAAATTTAGGAACAACTTTTGTTTTTGATGCAGCTTTGGTGAACTCTAAATGCAAAATTATTCAGATTAAAATCGATATTAATACTTACGGAGATTTAGGGAAATATTCTAGAGGGGTACATATCACTAAATATTTACATACAAAAGATGCCTATGAATTTAAAGATTTAGAAATTAATAAAGCTAATTCATCTTTTAAAGAATATTTAATTAATTGGTTAAATCATTAAATGAAAGTACTATTAAAACTTTTCTCTTTGAAATTTCTTGCAGCCATACTAGGCGTGACCTTTTCGATATTGCAGATACGTTATTTTGGAGCTTCTCGATTGATAGAAATTTACTTTGCTGCTCAGAGTCTAGTTTATATTGTGACTTCATTGACTCAAAGTGGACAACTTTCTGAAATATTTTTGCCAGTATATCATCAGCTCAATGCAATCAAAGCCAGAATGGGATTCAAGGCACTCAACTTGATCCTATCGCGCATGTTGATTTTTGGTCTACTATTAACGGTTGCAGTTTTCTTTTTGACACCATATATCATTCAATTGACCGTTCCTGGATTTGAACCGAGTGATCAAGAATTTGCTACTCTGATTTTTAGAGTATTATTACCTTACTTATTGCTTCAAATCATCAACTCATTCTTTATCAATATCTTGAATGCTGAAGAGAAATTTGGTCGTGCAGAGTTACTAGGTCTTATAAATAGTGCACTCAACGTTCTTTCTTTAATTGTCTTTTTCCCTTACTTGGGTATTTGGGCGCTTGTCGTTTCCTTATTGTTAGGTAAATGTATTGAATTTTTATTTTATTTAGTACAGTTGGCAAAGTTAGGTTACAAGCCAGCTTTTATCTGGAGACTTGAAGGGTTTGATCATACAGAATTCTTTAAGGCCGCGAGAAGCACTGTAGGCTATGCAGTTTCAACCCAAACATATACGATGGTGCTAACCGCAAGTATTTCTTATTTACCAGAAGGTAGTTTTGCTATTTTCAAATATTTACAGAATCTATCTAGTAAGATTCAGAATCTGGTTGTACAGCCTTTTGTGACAATCTTCTTTACACTCTACAGTAAGTCCCTTGATTCTATGGACTATTTAAATGATCTGTTCCAGAAAAACATGAAAAGTCTACTGGCGATCAATGCATTTTTAATTATTTCCATATATCTCTTAGGAGAACAAGCGATCGAAGTAATTTGGGGTGGCGATAAATTTCAGGGTGATGATGTACAGCTGGCATATAACTTTTTTCAATTTAATGCCATTGCTATTTTAATAGGATCTATTAATTTGATGTATAGAAAAATGAGTGTTGCTGACGGTAAAGGAAAAATGTTGTATAGATACTGGACGGTTTCTCAGCTTCTAAGCGCTTTGTTTTCGTATCTATTAATATATCTTTTTGACATCAATGGTCTGTTGTTCGTAATACCTATGAATGTATTGCTGCTAACAATTGCGACATACATTGTTTATAAAAAAGATTCCATAATTCTAAACTTTAATTATTTTGATAGAGATATCTTAATATTATCAGCATTGGTATTTGTAGCCATATTTATTCAATTTTACTTTGAATTTGAGGCGAAATTTTCACTCGAATTTTTTATCCGCATATTTATAACTACGTTATTGTGTTCCTACCCTATTTATCTTGCAATAAAAACATATAGAAAAGTGTTCGTCAGATTTTAATTTATTGCTGGTATTCAGGATGGTTCACTTTCGCGAAAGCAATAACTACATCAACCTAACGTATACTATAAAGTACAGATATCATTACATTTGTAACGCTTGCGGTCAACCTAATAATGATGATAAAAAAAATGGTAAAATACACTAGGATTATTATTAAGTCCTTCTGGAATTATATTATCAGAAGATTCTTAATGAATTTTCCTGCACATTGGTTAAGAGCGATGATTATGAGGTCATCTTGTAATTGTTTTGGAAAAAACTCATCTGTTTTGATGGGTGTAGAATTTAGGGTGCCAAAAAACATCACGGTAGGAAACCATACGGTGATTAATAAAAATGTGCTTCTGGACGGTCGTGGCGGTCATTTGAAAATAGGTAACAATGTTGATATAGCCCAAGAAACAAATATATGGACGCTTGAACATGACGTACATGACGACTATCACATTGACATTGGTGCCGGCATTACCATAGAGGACTATGTCTGGATTGCTTCACGAGTGACTATTCTACCAGGTGTTACTATAGGACGCGGTGCTGTGGTCGCTTCAAACTCGGTAGTAACAAAAGATATTCCGGCGATGACCATATACGGTGGTATTCCTGCAAAACAGATAGGAATCAGAAAAAGCGGATTGAAATATCAGCTCAACTACAAGCCGTGGTTTCAATGATGCTTAAAGTTTTAAATAACCTTTATCTTTGTAGTCGCTTGGAGCAATGCTTATTGTCAATTATTTTTTTATGCCAGAAAAAGAAATTAAAATTTCATGTTTACCTATTGCTGGTCTAGAGAACCCTTATCAAAAGTTAATGATGGAAGGTATCGCCTCAAAGGAAGACCTGCAAGTACGGTATGGTTTTGACGGTAAGTTCTTTGCTATTCTTAAAACTGCCGTTTTGCAAAAACCAGATGTTTTACATCTGGACTGGATTCAGAAATATTATATACGCCGTAAAGAGTGGATGATCTGGCTGTTGTTCCCTTTATTCATTATGGAAGTGTTCCTTGTAGATAAGTTCACTAATGTGAAATTAGTCTGGACGCTTCACAACATCATTCCACATGATCTTAATAATATTGGACCTAAAAAGTGGTGCAGATCTTTTTTTGCTCGTTCTTGTGATTGGATACGTGTTTTTGATGAAAAAAGTATACATAAGGCAGTAGCAGCACTAAACGTTACCAAGGATAAATTTAAGGTGGTTCCAGAGGGTTCTTATGTCGATTACTATAAGAACAATACTACAAAAGAAGCAGCACGAAAGGAGCTTTTCCTAGCAATGGATAACTTTGTGTATTTGTACCTAGGCTCTATAAAACCATATAAAGGTATTGAGAACCTGTTGCTAAGCTTTAAAAGGCTAAAAAATGAAAGGGCTTTTCTGATCATAGCAGGGAAAAGTTTTAACGACGAATATTTGAAGGGATTAAACATTGATCACCCTAGAGTCAAGCTCCATGATGAATTTGTTCCGGATGATCAACTAGATATATATTTTAATGCGGCAGATGTAGTTGTGTTACCATTCCATAGTGTGGAGAACTCAGGTTCTGTAATTCTGGCCATGGGATTTAAAAAACCAGTAATTGCACCTAATATGGGTGTCCTTCAGCGACGGCTTAATAATCAGTCTGATCTTCTTTATTCTGACAGAATAGAATTTCAAAAAATAATGGAAACCGTATCTTTTAGAAGTGATCTCAAAGAAAAAGGTCAAAGTAACTTTGAAGAACTAAAAAAGTACCAGTGGTCTGATTTTTCTAAACAATTTGCAAAATGAAAGTAGCATTTATTACTTCGACCATGTTTTCTTATAGAAACGGCCCTGCAAATTTTGCAATTAATCTATGGAAGTTGCTTGAAAACTTTAATCGCGAACATATTTATTTTCAATTCTTCACTGAAGAAACTCCTGACCTAGTTGTATCTGAAATCAGTAAAGTTTCCTTAAAATGGTCAAGTCGACTAGGTTTTGTTTCTATGTTGGGCAGACCTCTCGATTACGCTGCTGCCATTAGAGAACATCAATATGATGTAAGGATTTGGAACTTTAGTCTTGTTGCTTCCTGGATGCTGCTTAATAAGAAAAATTCTGATAAAACAAAAGATGTAGTTTTTGTAAATGACCCATTTAGCGCTGGTTTCAAAGGTTTTAACTGGAGTAGAACAAGCATACGCTATTGGGCCTTTAGACAGTTCGAGCGCTTCTCTTGCCGTAAAGCAGATATTGTAGTTGCCAATAGCGATGTTTTGAAAGAACTCTTGATTAACGAATATAATTTATCGACTGATAAAGTTAAGGTATTACTAAAAGGTATAGACTTTGATGAGATCAAGGTTAAAAAGCATAATTATTACATTGATACAAAATCGCCAATTAAAGTATGCTTTGTTAAATCAAATCATGTTGCCGGCGGGCTGAAACTACTCTGTGATTCTTTAAGCCTATTACCTTATGAGTTTTCTGTTATCGTGATCGGTCCTCGGGTGATTGAGCCTTATTTTTACGATTACCAAAACATAAAAATCAACCTAAAAGGAAGACAAAAGAAGGAAGAGGTTTACCATACGTTGGCTGAGTCTGATCTTTTCGCCGTTCCGTTTTTATTAGAGGCTTTTGGTCAGATTAATATGGAAGCGTTTCAAGTAGGGGTTCCAACCTTAATTTTGCCTACAGATTATCAAATGTTACTGCATGATGATAGTTATGCCCATATTCCTCTATCTACAAAAGTAAACGATATTTCAGAATCGATTGAATCAATCATCCAGATGCCTGAAATACAAAGAGAACAACTTGCTGTTCATGGAAGAAATACAGTTAGCTCAAAATATGATCGTTCCGTTATGGCAGACTCAATGACCAAAATATTACAAGATTTATGAATAATCTAGATAGGTGGCTGGCAGGAATAGCCGCTACACCTTTATTTATATTATTTTCTGAAGTTCTTGAAGTACCAGCATCAGTTTCAAATGTTTTGTTGCTTGTAGTTCTGGTAATTCCATTTTTTGTGGTTGGTGTTTTTAAAAGAAGATATCATAACTTTGGAAAATATTCTTTTGTAATTTTACTTAGTTTGGTCTTGGTAATCTTCAATATCCTTTTGTCTGAAGATATTAAATTGAGTTTGCAATATTGGATAGTATACCTTGTCTTTACCTATGGATTTTACATCTGGTGGTGCGAAATAGATAGCTCTGAAAACAGAACTTCGATTATTTTAAGACTAACCTCTAGAGTAGGCGTTTATGTTGGAATATCTGCTCTGGTGATTTTAATATTGCTAATGGCTCTTGAAATTAATGACCTAAAGACATTTAACTCATTGGGAATTATATCTGGATCTGCTATTTGTTATTTGTGGTTTGTAAAGGGTATTAAGACCAGATTCAAATGGCTTTTGATAGCTTTTCTAGCGGTCGCTTTGTTTATTAGTCTAAGTAGGAGTAGTCTTGTTTTTACCATCCTAACCATATTTATGGTCGAAATCCTATTATCCAATCAAGGCAAGATTAGAAAGGCGTTCATCGTATTTTCTGGATTAATCTTTGTTTTCTTTTTTTCAGGGAGCTTATTAGACTGGCTTTCACAAAAGGAATTGAGTGGAATTACCTCATTCTCACAAATTCAAAATCTGAATGACGATCGCTCTAGGTTGATTGAAAATTTTATGGAAACCTATGATGATAATTTCTTTACTGGCTATGGAATTAATGTATCTTACCAAGAATTATCATCATGGGATATCGTGGATAACCTTCACGTTCATAACGGTATTCTAGATACCGTACTTCAAGTAGGGATTCCTTTGGCGATAGTTTTCATAGTGTTTTATTTATTGGCTCTGAAACGATCATATCACTTAGCCAGAAATAATAGTTCTTTTGCGGCGATTTTCGGTTTTTTGACCTATTATGCATTCCGAAGCTACGGCGAATCATATTTTATGTTGAACATAGGAAACCCAATGTCAATTTCCGTAATAATATTGGTCTTATTTGTTTTAAACCTAAAAAATGAGAAATAAAAAAATTGCTGTTTTTATGCCGTATGCAAATCCCCATGTAATGGGTTGGCTTATAGAATTGCGAAAGTTTAATCAAGTTATTATTGGAGTTAAAACTTCTGTAAAAGAATTTAGGGAGGGTTATTTTGACAAACAAGACAACTTGGAAAACGTTTTTTACTTTTTTAAAAGAGGTCAAGAAGCACTTTTTTATAAAGAATTAAATCGTATGGATGTATTAATAACCTTAGGGATATTTGATCCATTACTTTTCAAATTACGTCTATCTGCGCCAAGGTTGTCTTCCATATATATACTTTCAGAACCCTATAACCCTATAACTGGGAGGCAGCCGTTATTCATAAGGCGTTTGTTTATTTGTCTGTTCAAGATATTTTATTCTCAGGTAAATATTTTATGCATTGGTGGCGCAGAGGTAAAGAAATACTATTGGAATTTAGGCTTTAAAAACGCTAAATATTTTAATTTTGGTTATTTCCCCGAATTATGTAGTC
Source organism: Nonlabens sp. MB-3u-79 (assembly GCF_002831625.1). Classification (NCBI taxonomy): domain Bacteria; kingdom Pseudomonadati; phylum Bacteroidota; class Flavobacteriia; order Flavobacteriales; family Flavobacteriaceae; genus Nonlabens; species Nonlabens sp. MB-3u-79. The sequence continues at coordinate 2,097,163 of NZ_CP025116.1, forward strand.
CCCAAGATTTATTGAAAACAAAAAAAAGAAATTATCACACTACCAATTTTTTATATGTAGGTCAATTAATTGAGCGCAAGGGAATTAATTGCTTAATGAAGGCTATTAATGACTTATCCAATTACACCGAAACAACCGATTGGAGGTTTGATATTATAGGTAATGGTATCTTAGATCAAGAGGTGATTAAGGTAGCCTCATTGTATGAAAATGTCCATTACCATGGTTTAATTTCAGATTTTACTCTGTTAAATGAATTTTACCAAAATGCAGATATTTTAGTCGTACCATCCCTTTTTGATGGTTGGGCTGCTGTTGTCAACGAAGGGATTGCAAATGCTTGCGCTATCATTGCCCGAGACACCGTTTATTCAACTAAATCTTTGGTAGAAAACAAAAAAAACGGTTTTATTTTTGTTGAAGACGATCAATTATTATCATTGCTTTTAATGTATCTGAATGATGATATAGACATTTCTAGTCATCAAACTTACTCTCTTAAAATTTTTGAGGAGTGGAACCACATCAACGCTGCCAGATCGGTAAGCAGATTGATAGATAATCACCCAAATGATAACGATTTACTTTTAAAAGAGCTCTAAACATGCAACCTCAAGTTATATTATATAGGATTGGTAATTTTATTCATAGAAAAGGCCTATTTCGAATTGCGCGTTTGATGGGTTATGTGAATCGTATCATATTTGAGTATTGGCTTCCTAGTTCGGCGAAAATAGGTTACAATGTTAAATTAGGCTATTGGGGAATTGGCGTAGTCGTACATTCTAATTCAGTAATTGTTAATAATGCTACCATAGGGCAAAATGTAACTATAGGGCGTAATTTCGGTGATTCAAAAGTGCCCGTCATAGGTAATGATGTTTACATTGGAACAGGCTCAATGTTGTTTGGAGAAATAATTGTAGGAGATAATGTTATTATCGGTTGTAATTCTGTCGTTAATAAGGACATACCTTCAAATTCAACTGTTGCCGGTAACCCATATAAAATTCTTAAGGAGAACAGAATCGAAAAGTACTATGAATTGGATAAGGTGAGAGCTACAACTTCTAAATAGCTGACGGTGCAAATAAAACTATTTTTCAATTTATTAAACAATATGGGATGGCGCTACATTAACTTCCGTGTAGGGCATTTAATTCAGGTGAAATTAGGATGGTTTCAAAAAAAATTTCCAGCTTCTCCTCCACATAAGAGCTTTATAACTTTGAATGATTGGAAGCAATCCCAAATTCCTTTTCTAATTAATTCCAAAGAGGCTATTGAATTAGATAAAAATCTATCTGAAAGTTTAGAGTCTCGCTTTCGCGAAAGCTTAAAAAACAACATCACCTTTTTTAATAGCCAGCAATTTCAATTGGACAAAGAAACGCAATGGTCTGTTAATCATAGCAATGGGTATAAGTATGATGTAGATAAGCATTGGTCGAAAATACCAGATTTATCTAAGGAAGCAGGAGATATCAAGTTTGTTTGGGAGAAAGCTAGATTCTCCTACCTATATGATATCTTGAGATACGACCACCACAGTGCATCAGATCAATCCAGCTTTGTACTTAGTGAAATAGAAGACTTCATTGATAGCAATCCTATAAATTTAGGACCACAATATAAGTGCAGTCAAGAAATAAGTTTACGTATTCTGAACTGGACCTATGCGATTCATTTTTACAAGCATAGTGAGGCATTAACACCAGTTTTATTTGATAAAATTATTAACTCTATATACTGGCAACTTCATCATGTAAGGCAAAACATTCATTTTTCACGTATTGCCGTACGCAATAATCATGCGATAACAGAGTCATTGATGTTGTATGTATCAGGTTTGCTTTTTCCTTTTATACCAGAGAGCCAAAAATGGAGTAAAGAGGGCTTAAAATGGTTCGAACAGGAAATAGACTACCAGATTTATGAGGATGGTACCTTTTTACAGTATTCTATGAATTACCATCGTGTGGTTGTTCAACTACTGACATGGGCGATACGTTTGAACGATTTAAATGGGTTACGCTTTCGCGAAAGCGTTTACACAAAAGCACAGAAATCACTAGACTTTCTTGATGCCTGCCTTGATGAAAATTCTGGCACCTTACCTAATTATGGCAGCAATGATGGGGCTTTGTTTTTCAAATTTACCGATTTGGATTATCGCGATTATACGAGTCAGTTGGATGATTTAAGAATGGCGATGCACAACGAGGCGGTGCTACCATCAGAAAGTTTTGCTTGGTATGGAATGAGTGATCCTGCAATTATAGATCGTCCACAACCCGAACTAGCCTCTTTTGATATAGGAGGATATTATATTATAAATGAAAATAAGGTAAAGACTTTTATACGTTGTGGAGCTTATAAAGACCGACCAGCACAAGCAGATAATCTACATCTAGATATATGGGTAAATGGGATTAATTATCTATGGGATAATGGTAGTTATAAATACAATACGGAAGATACGTATATCAAACATTTCACTGGTACAGCAGGTCATAATACAGTCACCATAAATGACAACGACCAGATGTTAAAAGGGGGGCGTTTTATATGGTTTCACTGGATTAAAAAAGCACAAGCATCACTAACAAAGAACTCCAACTATATTTTTGACGGTAGTATTGATGCTTATAGACAGCTGGGAACGATCAATCATAACAGAAGAGTTGAAAAAACGCCAGGTATATTAGAATGGAATATTACAGATAAGGTTAGCAGCAATCAAAATCAGGAGATAAAACAACATTGGCATATAAACCCCCTTGTTCAAGAATCTATTACCTTTGTAGCGATAGATGCAGAAGGTAAAGAGTTGCTACCTACTGTTGAAGAAAAATGGCACTCCAGTTATTATGGTATTAAAGAAAAATCAATGGCTCTTTCTTTCTCAACATTGTCAACATCTATTAGTACTCAATTAATAATCAAAGCATAAATGCGCATATTACTTATACATCAGTACTTTTTAGAAAAAAATGATGGTGGAGGATCTAGATTCAATGAGATGACGCGCACATGGGCAATTCAAGGTCATACGGTTACCGTACTAGCAGGAATGGTTCATTATGCAACAGGGGAAAAAGCACCTCAATATAAAGGCAAGTTTACCCTCCATGATTATCAGTTTTATGATGGGGTTGATGTCATGCGGTGTCATGTTTCGGAGACTTATAACAGTAGCTTTCTAGGCAGGCTATGGGCTTATTTTAGTTTTGTTTTTAGTAGTGTTTATGCTGGTTTATTTAAAACAAAAGGGAAGTTTGATGTGATACTGGTTACGTCACCACCATTATTTGTTGGTATTACGGCATATGTTTTATCCATTTTTAAAAGAATTCCTTTTATGTTTGAAGTTCGTGATTTATGGCCAGAAAGTGCTATAGATACCGGCGTCCTTCAAAATAAAATCATTATCAAATTTGCTTATTGGTTTGAAGCATTTATATACAGAAAAGCAAAATTAATTAATGTGCTTACCCCAGCCTTTAGAACGAAACTCATTGAAAAAGGAGTTTCAGAGCAAAAAATTATTTTTATTCCAAATGCAGCTGATTTCTCATTGGCAGAAGCGGTTCAAAAAGATTTTAACGCTCAAGAATTTAAAGAAAGCCTTGGACTTACTGGTAAATTTGTAATTACCTATGTGGGGGCTCATGGAGTGGCTAATCACTTGATACAACTTCTAGATGCAGCGGAATTTCTGAGGGATACAAATGTGGTTTTCCAATTGATAGGTTCTGGGATGCAAAAACAAATGCTGATAGCTGAAAAAGAAAAACGTCAATTAGATAATGTTATATTTAGAGAGCCAGTTGCAAAGGCAGAAGTATTTAAATACATATTAGCGTCAGATATGGGAGCTTCTGTATTAAAGAAGGTGGATACATTCAAGACCATTTATTCTAATAAGACCTTTGATTATATGTCTTGTAAAAAAGCTACCTTACTAGCCATTGACGGAGTAAGTAGGGAACTCATCAATGAGGCTAATTGTGGAGTTTATGTGGAGCCCGAGAACCCTAGCGCGATTGCAGCTGGAATACGCAGGGTTTTAAATGACCCAAATAAACTTATAGAAATGGGAGAAAATGGTTATAACCACGCCTTGCAAAATTTTGACAGGAAAGTCTTAGCATCTCGTTATCTAGATCATATGAAAACAGTTATCAAATAATGTATAGATATTTTTTAAAGCCTCTATTAGATAGTTGTATCGCTTTGGTAGCGTTTATTTTTTTGCTTCCAGTTTTTATGGTGGTCTTTGTTTTTTTATTGATTACAAATTCAGGTTCTTCATTTTTCTATCAATTACGTCCAGGAAAGCACGGAACCATTTTTAAAATAATCAAGTTCAAAACCATGAACGATAAGAAAGATGTAAACGGAAACTTGTTAGCAGATGATCAACGGCTTACTAAAGTCGGTCAAATAATAAGAAAAACTTCCTTTGATGAAATCCCTCAATTACTTAATGTCATTAAAGGCGATATGAGTATTGTAGGTCCCAGACCTTTATTGCCTCAATACCTTAAGCTTTATTCCAAACAGCAAGCAAGACGTCATGAGGTAAAACCTGGTATTACGGGATGGGCACAAGTCAATGGGCGTAATGCCATCAGTTGGGAAGAGAAGTTTCAACTGGACGTATGGTATGTAGAACACCAATCATTTTTATTAGATTTGAAAATCATTTTTAAAACTTTTAAAAAAGTGTTTGTTTCAGAAGGTATAAGTCAAGAAGGTCAAGCTACTACTACATTTTTTAAAGGCTCCTCTAATGAATGATATATATATTTATGGTGCAAGTGGGCATGGAAAGGTAGTACTGGATATAGCACTTAATTTAAATTTAGCAATAGCAGGATTTGTTGACCGTAATCCATTGTTAAGTAAGTTTGAAGGCTATGAAGTAATTAAATCTGTACCCTCAAAAGCCAACTATATAATCGCCATAGGCGATAATTCCATAAGACAAAAGATAGCTCAAACAAGTTCTGGCGATCTTTTACCAGCTTTAATACATAAGCATGCCATCATAGGGGGGAACGTTCTTTTAGGACAAGGAACAATGGTTGCTGCAGGAGCGATAATCAACCCTAGTGTGATAGTGAAGTCAAATTGTATTATTAATACGGCTGCGGTTATAGAACACGATTGTGTTATAGAAGACTTTGTTCATATATCTCCAAACGTTACCTTATGTGGTTCTGTAATTGTCGGGAAAGGAACACATGTAGGAGCAGGTGCTGTCATTATTCCAGGTGTTAAAATAGGAGATTGGTGCACTATAGGAGCAGGTACCGTTGTAATAAAAGATATTCCAAACGGCGCAACCGTTGTTGGTAATCCAGGGCGTATTATAAAATCTATTTGATGCCTATCAAATTAAATAGCATTCTGGCACTTCTTTTATTAATCATCCTATTCCCGTTTTTGTGCTTTGCTACCTTACTTGCAGGAATATCAACAAAATATTTTGGACTATACACTCAACAGCGCATAGGTCAATACGCTAAGCCATTTACCATCTACAAACTCAGAACCATGCAAGATGGTAAAGTGACCAGAATGGGTAGATTTCTTAGAAAGACTAAAATAGACGAGCTGCCGCAATTAATCAACATCCTTTTAGGCGACATGTCTTTTGTAGGGCCACGTCCAGATGTTCCTGGATACTATGATCAACTTATCGGAGATGATAGAAAAGTACTAGAGCTAAAACCAGGCTTAACCAGTCTTGCGGCTATTAAATACCGTAACGAAGAAGAACTCCTTAAAAACCAAAACCATCCTTTACTTTATAATGATCAAATCATTTTTCCAGATAAAGTAAAAATGAATTTAGAATATTTAGATAAGCGCAGCTTTTTTTATGATATGAAAATCATACTTCTTACGGTGAAATCTCTTTTCAGGTAAATAGGTATCAACTACCTTTACCAAATAAATTACAATGATGTCTTTAGATAAAATATGGCTTTCTTCACCTCATATGGGAGGAACGGAGCGGAATTTCGTAACCGAAGCTTTTGATACCAATTGGGTCGCCCCATTAGGGCCAAATGTTACAGGATTTGAGAAGGACCTAGAAGCCTATCAAGCAGAAAACACTCATGTTGCGGCACTATCTAGTGGAACGGCAGCGATACATTTAGCATTGATCCAAGCAGGAGTAGGACCTGGTGATGAGGTGATTTGTCAAAGCTTTACCTTTTGTGGTACGACTAATCCAGTACAATATTTAGGAGCAACCCCTATCATGATAGACAGTGAAGAGCAGACTTGGAACATGTGTCCAGTCGCCTTAAAAGAAGCCGTAGAAGACCGAATCGCAAAAGGTAAAAAACCCAAAGCTATTCTTGCCGTACATTTATATGGGATGCCTTATAAAGTGGAGGAGATCCACGCTTTCGCGAAAGCGAAACAAATACCAGTTATAGAGGATAGTGCCGAGTCTCTAGGCAGCACCTACAAAGGACAGAAGTGTGGGACTTTTGGTGATTATGGAATCTTGAGTTTTAATGGGAATAAGATCATCACGACTAGTGGTGGTGGCGCGATGGTTTGTCCTACTAAAGTGGTAAAGGATAAAACTATATTTTTAGCCACACAGGCACGTGACGAAGCGCCTCATTATCAACATAGCGAACTAGGCTATAATTATCGTTTAAGTAACATATCTGCTGGCATAGGTCGCGGGCAAATGGAAGTACTGGACAAGCATATAGATTTACGTCGAGCAATGAATAGCTTTTATCAAGAGTTGTTTAAAGATATAGCTGGAGTTCGGGTACATGTAGAGCAAAATGCAGCTATTTTTTCCAATCACTGGCTCAGCGCCATATTGGTAGATCCTTCAAAAACGGGAGGCATCACAAGAGAAGATATCAGACTCGCATTAGAAAAAGAAAACATAGAATCCAGACCTTTATGGAAACCTATGCATTTACAACCCCTATGCAAAGACTTTCCTTACTATGGAGGTAAGATTTGTGAGACCCTATTTGAAAACGGATTGTGCCTGCCGTCTGGGTCTAATCTCACCGATCAGGATCGAGGACGTATCGAAAAAGCGATCAAACAACTATTTAAAATTTGACATAATGATTATAATGAGTTACTACCAGTTGATTTGATATACAGTCCTGCACCAAGAAGCAGCAGAAACCGAGGTAGGCCTTCGCATTATTGTTGAAGTCAGAAGTAGCGCACCAACTGGAAACATTGCGGTTGGTAACGACGAATGTGGACTATATTCTTCGTTTATCGATTAAATCGGCTGAAAATCGAAAATAAAATAAATATATTTGATTAATGTTGGTAAGTAGGTTATGTTAGCTGATCTGACAGTCAGGAGGATCTGAATAAAAATTTAAATTAAAAATAAGTTATGCAACTTAAAAAAACGATGTTTGTATTAATTGCCCTTTTGGCATTTGTTAGTTATGCAAATGCACAACCAGGTTTCGATCCAGATGTAGAAGATGTAGCACCCATTCCAGGTTTACTCTTAGCTGCCATAATAGGTCTTGTCATAGGCGCAAGAAAAATATACCATAAGAAATAAAATTATTTTATTTTAAGGGCAATGTACATACATTGCTTTTTTTTTTATGCTACTTTTACATCGGGGAAATGAAAACAGAATACTTCAGAAATAGAGTCGCACAAATATTTTGGAATGGAGATAATTCTCTTCAATTCAAGAACTTAAGGTATCTGCCACGTTGGGTGGTGGTGGCCATAGATTTGTTATTGGTGATGATCTCCTTTTATTTTTCATTTCTGGTAGTTGACAATATCACTTCTACGTTTTATAATGTGCTATCGATTTATCAGCAAGCCGTATTTATAATTCTTGTTTATGTAGCTTCTTTTTTTACGTTCAGCACCTATTCTGGTTTGATCAGGCACAGTACCTTTGTTGATATTTTTAAAATTGTTGTGGCCTGCGCATCAGCCATGTTAGTTTTGATAGCAGTCAATTACAGTTACTATTTTGTTTATGGCCAAAAGGTGTTTTTAATGCCATTTCTGATTGTCAATATGACGATCTCTTTTATCACACTTTTGTCCTTTCGATTGTTTGTAAAAAGGGTTTATTCTTTTGTTTCCAAAGGCAAGCAGAAAAGCTATAACGTTCTTATTGTAGGAGTTAACGATGATAGCATCGCACTTGCTGAGGCATTGACCACATCAAAAAATCAAAACTTCAATCTGGTTGGTTTTATATCTTTTAAAAAAGACCATCAGCGCATCAAGATTCTTGGAAAACCTATCATTAAATACGGGAGCACCTTTTATGATAGAATTGCTCCCATGAAAGTGACAGGAATGATCATTGCTGGTTCTCAATTATCGATCAAGCAAAAAAATGAGTTGGTAGATAAAGCACTGGCTAATAATTTGAAAATATTTAATGTGCCTGATATCACTCAATGGACAGATAAGGATGATGTTACTTCTAAAATTAAGGAGATACAAATTGAGGATTTGTTAGAAAGAGATGCCATACATTTAGAAGATTCTGAGATCTCTAATTACCTGCAAAACCGTGTGGTTTTGATTACTGGTGGTGCAGGATCTATAGGAAGCGAAATTGTGCGACAGGTATCTGGCTACCATCCCAAAAGCATTCTTGTTCTTGATCAAGCAGAATCCCCTTTATACGATCTGGAGTTGGAGTTAAAAGAAAAATTTCCAAGCATATCTTATCAAGTAGTTTTAGCCGATGTAAGGCGGAAAGATCGATTGGAACAAATTTTTAAATCTAACGATATCTCGGTTGTTTTTCATGCCGCTGCCTATAAGCATGTTCCTATGATAGAAAAGAATCCTAGAGAAGCCGTTTGTGTCAATATTTTAGGTACTGTAAATGTAGCAGACCTTTCGGTAGCTTATGGTATAGACCGTTTTGTAATGGTAAGTACTGATAAAGCGGTCAATCCAACGAACGTGATGGGGGCGAGTAAAAGAGCGGCCGAAATATATGTGCAATCTTTACAACAAAAATCTGAAGGGGACACCAAGTTTATTACCACTCGTTTTGGAAATGTATTAGGATCTAACGGATCGGTGATTCCGTACTTCAAAAAACAAATTGAAAGTGGTGGTCCTGTAACAGTAACACATCAAGACATCATCCGTTATTTTATGACCATTCCAGAGGCCTGTCAACTGGTTCTTCAGGCAGGTACTATGGGTAAAGGAGGGGAGATTTTTGTTTTTGATATGGGGAAACCCATAAAAATTATGGACCTGGCAGAACGCATGATCAAACTTTCTGGCTTCCAGCCTTATGAAGATATTGATATTAAAATTATTGGATTACGGCCAGGAGAGAAGTTGTACGAAGAGTTGCTGAGCGATACCTCTACCAGCATGCCTACGCACCATCAAAAAATAATGATAGCAAAAGACCAAGCTATTTCTTATGAAGATGTTTTAAACCATATCATTGAAATAGCTGCAGCAGCACAGCACGAGAATGATGTTTTTGTAGTCGGTAAAATAAAACAACTCGTACCTGAATATATTAGTAAAAACAGCGTATTTGAGCTATTAGATCAAAAAGTTAATCTGTAGAAATCCCTACCTTTGCCCACATGAAAAATAAATTATTTAAAGCGGGGCTGTTAGTCCTTTGTGTCACTTTGCTGTCTTCTTGTGTGTCGAAGAAAAAGATACTATACTTGCAGGATATTGATACCTCATTAACTACAAATGAGCTCAATTATAAGTCTTTAATTAAGAAGGATGACATTCTTAGAATAACGGTTACCAGCGAAAACATGGAACTCGTTCAACCTTTTAACCAATTTATTGGTCCTACAAACCAAGGTAGTTTAAATGGAGCAGGGCAACAAGGACAGTTATTTGGTTATTTAGTAGACAATAATGGTGAAATTGTATTTCCACTCCTAGGAAGTATTATAGCTGCTGGGAAAACCAGAGAAGAAATTACGGAGTTTTTACAGTCTGTATTGCGTGAAAAATTTGTAAAGGATGCGGTGGTGGACGTAAGAATCGTCAACTTTAAGGTAACGGTTTTAGGGGAAGTAAATAATCCGGGCACCTTTAACCTAGATTACAACCGTATTACTTTACTACAAGTTATAGGGCAAGCAGGAGATTTAACCATTTATGGCAATAGAAAAAACCTTACTATTTTAAGAGATCTGGATGGAGTGCAAACTTCTCATAGAGTAGATTTAACGAATTCAGATTTTATAGATTCGGAGTTTTATTATTTGCAGCAAAATGATGTGGTAGTTGTAGAGCCTAATTATGCACAAGTGCAGGCAGCTGGCTTTAATAGAAACGCTTCTCTTTACGTTTCGGTAGCCTCTGTCTTAATATCTCTAATTGTTATTATATCAAGAAACTAATAAGCTATATGAATAATTCAAATTTTGAAGCTGATACAAACCTTTCTTTAAAAGATCAGATATATCAATACTTAAGACATTGGCCTTGGTTCCTCCTAAGCATACTTATATTTTTATCTCTAGGTTATGCATATTTGAGATATACGACCAGACAGTACCAAGCATCTTCAAAAATTTTAATTAAAGATACCGAAGGTGGAGGTGGCCTTTCAGAATTTTCGGCTTTAGGGGATTTAGATGTACTAGGAGGTTCATTTAACTCTGTAGAGAATGAAATGCAAATACTCCAATCCAATAGATTGATCAACCAAGTGGTGGAACATTTGGATTTGAATATCGTCTATTCTAGAATTGGTAACATTAAATCTACCAACATTTATAAAAACAGTCCGATAAAAGCCACTTTACTCGATAAAACGGTACCTGAATCTATGTTTCTAACCGTAAGGAATATAGACAGTCAGACTATTGGAATAAAGTATTTAGATGGTGATTATACCAATTACTCTTATGGATCGGAGTTTGAAATAGACGGTGTAAAACTTTTGATATTACCTAAATCTATACTAAAGTCATCTGGTAAGGAAGAGAAGGCAGAAGAGAGTGCAGAATGGGACGAGATCTCGATTACTATGGAGCCTAAGGCTAAAACCACTAAGTCAATTGTATCTAAGCTCCAAATTTCAAAAATTGACAAGAGAGGAAGTGTATTGGAGTTAAGTTTAGTTGATCCGGTCAAAGAAAAGGCAGAAGATATATTGGATAACCTAGTGGTGGTTTTTAATGAGGATGCTATTAAAGATAAGAATGAAGTTTCTAGAAATACGGCTCGATTTATTGATGAGCGCCTAGCAGCTATCAGAAAAGATTTGGACAGTTTAGAAAGAGGAATACAACGTTTTAAAACATCAGAGAGTGTAACTGATATTATAGCAGAGGCTACTCTTAATTTAGAATCTTCGTCCAGTATAGGAAGAGAGGTTGTCGTGGCGGGAACTCAGCTAAGGCTAGCCAAACTGATGAAAAGTGAAATAGACGTAGACTCTTTCAATTTTATCCCTCAAAACATGGGACTGAAAGATGTGGATCTGGAACAAATAACCTCCACCTACAATACACTTTTACAAGAGTACCTCAATTTTAAAGAAAATGCGACCTCAGAAAACCCAGTCCTTAAAAGGCTAGTGGATCAACTCAATAGTTTAAAGCAATCTATAATCCTTTCTTTAAACAATATCATCAATTCAATGAGCATTCAACAAGAAAGTCTTAATAAAGAGCTCAACAAAGTCTCAGGGAAAATAGCTGATGTTCCAGAAAATGAAAGAGTCAATAGAGATATAGAAAGAGATCGTGTGGTCGTAGAGGCTGTTTATTTATTGCTGAATGAGAAGAAAGAAACTACTGCCATCTCTCTTGCAGTGACCGCACCTAAGGCAAAAATTGTTGACTACGCATTAGCATCTGCAACCCCTATTTCTCCAAAACCGCAAATAATTTATCTAGCTATGTTGGTATTGGGTTTACTGCTTCCCGGAGCCTTAGTCTATGGGCGATCTATTTTTTACAATAAAATAGAGTCAAGAAAGGATATCGAAAAAAACCTACCTAATATTAATATACTAGGAGAAGTCCCTAAACTCGATAAAGACAGTAGCGATTATATACAATTGAACGATCGATCTGTTTTAGCAGAATCTTTTAGAATCCTAAGAACCAACCTTCAATACAAACTAAATGCTGTCAATCATGACAACACTAAAGTTGTTTTGGTCACTTCAACAGTTAAAGGTGAAGGAAAAACCTTGGTAGCTTTTAATCTTGCTAATACGTTTTCTTACAGTGGCAAAAAAGTGTTATTAATAGGAGCAGATATCAGAAACCCTCAACTACATCGATACTCTGATACAATGTCAAAAAGGACTCCAGGGGTGACAGAGTATTTGACTGATGACAGTTTAAAATTAAAAGACCTGGTCATTACCTCTTCAGTAAATAAAAATTTAGACATCATTTTGTCGGGGGCTATACCGCCTAATCCAGCAGAATTATGGATGATGGATAGAACCAAAACCTTATTTGATGAAGCTAAAGAAAACTATGATCTGGTCATTGTCGATAGTGCACCTACCATATTGGTAACAGATACCTTGCTCATCAATAAATACGCTGATGTTACTACTTATATCACACGCGCTAATTATACGGACACTTCTTTATTAGAATTTGTTGCTGATACTATTAAAGAAGGCAAATTGAGTAATGTGGCTATTGTAGTTAACAACGTCAAACTCGCTAACTTTGGGTATGGTAATAAATATGGCTACTCTTACGGTGAAGAAAAAAAGACCTTATGGAGTTCGTTTAAGAGTAGATTTGAAGAGAAACGAACTTTCGAGTAAAAGGCTTTCATTTTAAAGATCAAATACAAGCTTGTGGTTTTCCACAAGCTTTTTTATGGACGGAATTTTCTTTTTCTTTATCTTAATTTCCTTGATTTTTTCTATGTGAGACACCTTGTGAGCATCAGTTCCTAGGTATTCATACATTCCTTTATCCAGAAGGGATGTCGCTTTTGTAAAAGCTTCCTCTCCATAATGACCAGATAAGGAGAGCAAATTGAGTTGTAGTTCAAATCCGCGCTCTTTTAAATCCTTAAGATCATCTATTGATTTTATATAACGATAACGTTCTGGATGGGCCAGTATAGGAATCAAAGCTTTTTGGCACATTTTAAATACCAACTCTTCCAATTGATCAGGACGTTGGAAATAAGACAGCTCTGTAAGCAGGTAGTTCTTGTGAAGACACAGGTAGTTGTTTTTCTCTATAATTTGATCAAACTGCCCATCCATCATATATTCTGAAGCAGTATTCAAGATAAAGCCTTTGGCATTTGTTGCGGCTAACGCTAACTTTGTTTCTTGGAAATTAGCAGTGATTTTAGCTACATCATTATTGTAATAATCTTCCATGGTATGTGGCGTAGCAATAGCGTTCTTTATACCTATAGCTTTCATGGCTTTAATCATCTCTAAAGTAGTCTCTAGATCAGGTGAGCCGTCATCCATTCCAGGTAAAAGGTGGTTGTGAATATCAGTAATGCCATCTAGTAGATCTACCAGATACACGGATTTATTAAAAAAAATCATGAATTAAAGTTTTAGAAGTTGTTGTACTTCTTGCATTTCATATTCTACTGGAAATAATTCTTCCATGATAATAATGTATTCAGAATTTCTTTTTAAAGAATTTTGTAAATGAAACTTTCCTTTTAAGAGATCTCCTTTTTTGAAGTAAAGACCTGCGAGTCTATATTCCAGCTCCACTTCTTCGGGATAGAATTCTAAGCCGCTTTCTATATTAGAAATGGCAGTATTTATTTCACCTAGGTGAAGAAGTAAGTCACCTCTATTGATCCAGGTAGAAAGCTCATAATTACCTAGCTCTATAGCTCTGCGATAGCCGTATTCGGCTTCCTCTACAAAATTAAGCCTTCTATTGATAGAAGCATACTTGGTCCAATACAGCGCATTATCTGCATCTGTTTCTGTTGCTTTTTCTATATAACTGAGTGCTTTTTGAAAATCCAGCCTTTTGGTGTAAAAGCTTACTATAGATAACCATCCTTTATCAAGCAATGGATCTTCCTTAACGCATTGTTTGAAGTACTTGATTGCCTTCTCGTCAACGCCTAATTTTTCAAAACATTTCCCCAACCTTAAATAGGCAAATGAAGTAGGGTCGTCTAGTGTAAGTGTAATTTGATAATTTTCAATGGCTTCGTTATACCTGCCTAACTTTTCAAGGACTTTACCTTTTTCTAAGTATGCTCCCACAAAAAAATCGTCAGAAATAATAGCAAATTCAAATGCTGAAAGAGACTTTTCATACATTTTTAAGTCAAAATATTGTTTACCTACTTGATGCCATGCCACCTCACTATAAGGATTCTTATCTAGAAATAGATTTAAGAAGTCTATAGCTTGTTGGTGTTCTTGTAAAAAATCAAAACAATATATGATATTGTAAAGAGCCGAGTAGTCGGTATCGTCCAGCTCTAAACACTTCATAAAATTCACCTTGGCGTTAGAGTAGTCTTCAATAAAAAGAAACTCCATACCAATTAAATTATAAACATCGGCTTGGTCCAGTGTGAGGTCTAAAGCTGTTTTAAGCAGCTCTATAGCCTTATCATGGCGTTCGGTCTTTGAAAAGATATTAGCCTTTTGAATATAGATTTCAGAATTTTGTGGCTCGATTTCAAAAAGCTCATTGAGCACTTGCTCTGCTTGAGAAAACTGATCGTCAAATATATATACCTCTGCTTTAAAAAGTTTTAAATTAACAGCAGTTGGATGCTGAGAAATACCTAGACTTATGGCTTTACGAGCCAATGCCATTTTACCTTCTTCGAGGTAATGTTCAATTATTTGATCAAACTCATCACTGTCAAAGAATCCAACTTCGTTAGATTTCAACATGAGTTCAAATTTTTTGATGCTTAAATCTCCATCACTGTTTAAATCAAAATGCATACACAGAATATTAAGAATTCTTGTTTTACTAAGTTCAATTTTTTTGCCAAAGTCTCCGCAAAAACAAGATATCTCTTGTCAACAACTTATAAACAGGTTGTTTTATATCTGTCGGTCATAAAATTCTTCGGTGACTTCTAGTAGTATTCTACACGCAAAATCAATTTCAGAATTGGTAATCGTATAGGGCGGAGTTATTCTTATAGCTCGTTTTTCATAGAGTAATAAAAAGAAGATAACACCTCTGTTGCGGCACTCATCTACTATTTGTGTCGTGAACTTATCGTCTGGGAGTAAGGCTAAAAGCATCAATCCTTTACCTCTTACCTCTAGAATATTTTTGTGTTGTAAGCTTTCGCGAAAGCGAGATTCCTTATCACACATCTCTTCCATATAGTTACCCCGTTCTATTTCTGTAAGTGTGGCAAGTGCCGCTGCGGCGATGACAGGATGACCTCCAAAAGTCGTTATATGGCCCAACATAGGCGATTGCTTGAAGTAAGACATATGTGCCCTGCTCGTCGTTAAAGCCCCAATAGGAAGACCGCCAGCGAGGCCTTTACCTGTGATCACCATGTCTGGAACGATCTGGTGTTGCATAAAATAAAACATACTTCCGGTGCGACCTATCCCAGGTTGGATCTCGTCTATAAGGAGTAAAGCGCCCATTTCTTTGCAACGTTTACTTAACTCCTGCATCCAAATCTTGCTCGGAATCTTAAATCCTGCGCCACCTTGAATACTTTCTATAATGACGGCAGCAGTAGTTGTCGTAATCAATTTCAGGTCTTGCATACAGTTGAAGTTGATATGCGTAATGTCGGGTAGTAAGGGCCTATAAGGAGCTTTACGCTCTTCATAATCCATAAGACTCAGGGAGCCCATTGTGTTACCGTGATAGGCTTTTTTCATTGCGATAATCTGAGAACGCCCCGTCACACTGCGAGCTAGCTTTATGGAAGCTTCAATAGCTTCAGTACCGCTGTTAACCAGATAGGTAGTTTCTAATGGGTCGGGTAGCAGCGATGCGATTTTCTTGCACAATTGTACCGCTGGTTCTTGAGAAAACTCTCCATAAACCATGACGTGCATATAAGTGTCGACCTGTTTTTTTATTGCTTCTGTGATGACTGGATGGCAGTGACCTAGTGGCAGCGCACTAACACCTGCAACCATATCTAAGTATTTATGACCTTGTTTGTCATAAATATAATTTCCTTTTGCACGATCTATTTCTATTCCAGGAGCAAAAGGAGTTGTCTGTGCCTGATAATGGTAAAAATCATCCTTCATTTCCTGCTTTCTTTTTTCTAATATAATCAGGGGTGTCTGTAGCTCTTGTTTTTAAATCCTTTTCTTTTAATCTGGAATTTTCATTGATCTCAAACTTTTTGTCTTGTTTGAAAAAATCTTCTTCTATTTGGGGTAAAGGGATTCCTTGAATAGGAGTGAGTACTGGAGCTGGTTTTCCTTTAAACAGGTCTTCCTTTGTTGCTATCATTTCATCCCCGCGCCAGATAAAACCTCTTAAGGTACGAGCATTCTCAGGCAGCTCGTCTGGAGGGTAGGTGATGTCTTCTACATTGTCCAGGTTGGTTATAATAGACATCTCTTTATTGTCAAAGAGTATTTCCATTCTTCCACTAGTTCCTTTATTAATTCCTATAAGTTGCTGTTCTTCATTACGAGAATAAACAAGATTTTCTACATTTTTATTGACGTTAACCACCTCAAGTTCGCTGGAATCATTAAACTTTCCAAGCAGTTCTTTTCCTTTGATCTGGTTAAAACCACCACTACTATCTTGATCGATAATAAAAGCGTTGTAGAACACGCGCAAACTATCGAGTTTCTCCGTTTTAGTATTGCTTTGAATATGTATGCTGTCCCCTGTCAGCTGGCTTTTGCCACTCCATAAAACAGGTTGTGTAATCATCTTAGTAAGTCCGGTACTTTGTCTGGTAATAATAGAATCACACCTGCCACTTAAATCACTTTTAAAAAGCCTGACATCATAAAAGCCTCTTACAATTCTATCGTCTTCTGGGCCGGTGACCATCAATTTATCAGCATGTATATAAACACTGTCTTGATTTTGAATAGAAATAGCAACAGCTCTCTTGGTGATGAAAACGGAGTCTTTTGCCCGATAAACCTCCGCATAATGGCCTTTTATGACAGACTTATTTATGGTATCGGTCACCACTATATTGTTGGTTGCACTGGCAAACGACCTTGCTCTATTAAAGTACAAGCTGTCTCCAGTTACTGTACGGTTATTGTAATCTATTCTAGAGTTTTTTATAAAATAACCTTCATCTGCTCGGGTATCATAAAAACCTCGTTCGCAATAAACGGTACTTGTTTTTCCTTTTATAGTGGAGGGTCCATACATATAGGTATGTCCTGTTTCGGTATAAAAATTAAGGTGATCACTGTCTATGGTATATTCTGGATTGGTCACTTTTACATTTTCGAGAAATTGATATCTTTTCTCGGCAATAAAATAGCGTCCTATCCTGCTTTTTAGGGTACTAGCAGTATCTGTTACAGTACCACCGCTTCGGTAATACGCCTGTTGTTTGGCACGATCAAAAAATAAGCTGTCTGTTTTTAAAGTAGTTCCAGGGTTTTTCATATCCACATTGCCACTGGCAAAAGCAAACTGCGTCTTACCATTATATTCTGCTTTTTCAGAACTCATTCTTATAGAATCGCCTTGATTCATACGAACATTTCCGAAAGTTCTTATAAAATTATCTTGCCTATAAAAAACAGCACGATCACACCACATTTGAATTCCTTTGTGTTGCACATAGACTTGATTCTTACCGGTTCCAGCATAAACAACGCCTCCAGGAAAAAGCTCTTCATTTATTTGACTAAAACCCCCACCAGCACTAGTCACCTTAATCAAGGAATCGTTTGTTTGCGTCTGACCTATACATAGGCACACATTACATAAAACAAGAAGCCAAATTAAATTTTTCAAATAGGTGGTTTTTCTGTGTTCAAAATTACAAAATTGACGACTACAAATCAGATAGGAGGCGACAGGGAAATATAAGCATTATATAGACTTTGATTTTAATCTAAGCAGATCAAAGCATACTTTAAAAATCAAATTAGATAAAGATCAATAGTTGTAAAATCTGTATACTTTTATTTGGAACTCATGAACCAAGTATCTGGCTTGGTTGTTAGTTTTTCATTAAAAACACTGGATTTTGAAATGGTTCTTGTTCCTATAGCGCTTTGCGTCAACTCATTGATTTCGTAACCTATCAAATTCCAGCCTTTATTTATCTTAAGATTATAGTCATCAGTTCTTTGGTAGATTTCCTCAGTACCGTCTTCAAATAAATTTTCAGTGGCCAAAGAACCTTTTATAGAAAAAGGTTCTTTGGCGTAGATGTAATAATAAAGATATCCGGTTTCTGGTAAAGCATCCTTAGTGCCGATTACATATTTTAGAAAATTCTGACTGGAAGCAGGATAGATATAGCCACTTCGATTGGAACCGGTGACTTCAAATCTATAATATTTACCAGCGAAAGCTAGTTTCACCTCTTTTCCCGTAAATGATAAACCATCAGCGTTAGGAAAGCTTTCTAATGCTGTTGAATACTTGAGTTCATATGCTGCAATTGGGGAAGAGTTATAAGCTTCGAAAGCTTTTTCTGTTGTTTGATCAAAATCTAAAGGCAGTTCGATTTTAAAACTTCCATCTTCGTTTAATACTCCTCCAAATGAGGGCTCAACAAAGTATCCCATAATATTAATACCTCCGGTTATTCCATTTGGGTTTTTGACTTTATTTTCTAAAATAAGGGCAGTAGTTGAACTGGTTTCTTCAGGCAGCTCTTTTTTGTCATTTGACGTTTTGCATCCCACTAGGGTTAAAAAGAGAAAAAATAATAGAGACTTGTACATTATCTGGTTTTATTAGATTTGAACATGGAATCTAAAATCAAATTGATTCCTTGAAAAATTAAAACAACCGCTAGGATGGCAAAGGCTATTCCCGGCATTAAAAATATAATAGGATGCTCTGATCCAGCTCCTTTATAAATAAGAATAGGGCCAGCAAAAAGGAATAAAACACTTATAGCGAGTCTTTTAATTCCTTTTACGAGAACTTCTCTGTCAGTTGATGTTTGTTCCATAGTTAACAAATTCCTTGTTGAGCAATTGCATTTCTTACACTACCGTGATCGAGTAGTAATTGTCGTGCTATCTCATATTCAACTCCAGTCGCTTCCATAATCATACGTGTTCCACGATCTACGAGTTTGTTATTACTTAACTGCATATCGACCATTTTATTACCCTTTACATGACCTAATTGTATCATGACACTAGTGCTTATCATATTGAGAATCATTTTCTGAGCTGTTCCAGCTTTCATTCTACTACTGCCGGTTACAAACTCTGGACCTACAGTAACAACAATTGGAAAAGAGGCTACTTTATCCAACGGGCTCCCTTCATTGCAAGTAATGCATGCCGTAGTGATGCCCATTGTATTGCAATGCTCTAATCCACCTATAACATAAGGAGTAGTGCCGCTAGCAGCGATGCCTATGACCACATCATTTCGATCGATATGAAAGTTTTGCAAGTCTTTAAAAGCTTGTTGAGAATCGTCTTCAGCATTTTCTACAGCTTTTCTTATTGCTAGATCACCACCAGCTATAAGGCCTATGATTTTATCATCCCTTACACCAAAAGTAGGAGGGCATTCACTGGCATCTAGTATTCCTAGTCGACCACTGGTTCCTGCACCTATATAAAAAAGTCTACCGCCACTAGACATTTTCTTAACGATAATAAGTACTAAAGCTTCTATTTTAGGAATCACTTTCTCCACTGCGGTCGCCACAGTTTGATCTTCCTTATTGATGCTTTCTAACAATTCTCTGGTACTCATCTTTTCCAGATCATTGTAATAAGAATCTTGTTCTGTAATTTTTTTGAATGCCATAAGAATCGTTTCACTGTAGTTACCACAACGGATGTGGTACCAACTTTTTATTTTTTATAAAAACAAGAAAGAGGAATGAATAATAACCTAATAGGAAACAGTGTCGACAATCTCTAGTCCGTAACCTATAATTCCTATGCGCTTGCTTTGCTCAGAATTAGTCATCAACTTGAGTTTGTAGATCTCCAGATCATGAAGGATTTGGGCACCTATACCGTAGTCTTTGTTGTCTAAATTACGTCTAGGTGCTTTTACACCTCCATTTTCTTGAAGGTCTTTAAGTTCTTCCAACCTGCCCAGCATATTTTCTGGTTCAAATTGCTGATTGATAAAAACGATAGCGCCTTTTCCTTCTTTGTTTAAAAGATCAAACATCGCATCTATTTTACGGTCCGCATTACTCGTTAGTGTAGAGAACAGATCGTTATTTACCTGCGTAGAATTCATACGGGTAAGTACGGGCTCTTCTTTTTCCCAGTCGCCTAAAGTTAAAGCAATATGAATCTGATTATTAGTCGTTTGTTGATAGGCGCGCAGTCGGTATTCGCCAAAACGCGTCTTTAACATAAAGTCTTCTTTCTTAACGATAAGACTATCGTGCTTCATACGGTAAGCTACAAGATCTTCAATAGATACCAGTTTGAGATCGTGTTGTTTTGCCACTTCTACAAGTTGAGGAAGACGGGCCATAGTCCCGTTTTCATTCATGATCTCTACAATAACTCCTGCAGCTTCATGACCAGCAAGTCTTGCAAAGTCTATAGCAGCCTCTGTGTGACCAGTTCTTCTCAACACACCACCATCTTTTGCTCTTAATGGGAATATATGACCTGGTTTACTGAAGTCATGAGGTTGTGTGTCTTTGTTAATGATCGCTTGTATGGTTTTTGCTCTATCACTAGCACTTATTCCTGTAGTTACTCCATGACCTCTTAAATCTACAGAAACAGTAAAGGCTGTCTCCAGAGGATCAGAATTATTAGTGACCATCATGGTAAGTTCTAATTCTTTACATCTCGATTGTGTAAGAGGAGCACAGATTAAACCACGACCATGAGTAGCCATAAAATTGATCATTTCTGGAGTGACAGATCTTGCACTAGCCAGAAAATCACCTTCGTTCTCACGATTTTCATCATCTACCACGATGATGACTTTTCCATTTCTAATATCTTCTATAGCGTCTTCAATACGATCCAACTGTATAGCTTTTGAAGTTTTTTCTTCGGTAATCATAATCCTTAATCCTTTGTTACAAAGATAAGGATTAAGCCGTTGCACTAGGAGATTTTGGGTGTTTTTTAAACTTTGCAAAGAGCTTGGTAAAGCTGAATTCGTTACTAAAGATTCCTTGATCTGTGGTGGCTCTGTAGGTAAGGTAAATTCCTATAGGAAAAATAATAAATGTACTCATCCATGCTCCAAGCCAGGCGGGGAAAGCATCTTCAGCAGCAGCTTTTTCTGCAAAAATACCTATAAAGTGATAGGTCAGAAAAAATAAGGTAGCTATTACGAGGGGCAATCCCATACCTCCTTTTTTTATGATGGCTCCTAATGGTGCACCAATAAAAAACAAGATGACACAGGCAACTCCTAAAACATATTTCTTATGAATCTCTATCTCGTGTTTTGCCAGCCTAGATTTTTCTCCTTTTATTTGTGACACTCGATTTTGAACAGCGGCTCGCTGACTGCGCATTTTAGAGGTAGCCACATCTAAAGCTCTACGTTGGTCAAATATTTTCAGGGAAGTTAATAGGTCTTTAGGGGTCTCTTTTATGGTGTCTAGCTCCACTCTATTATCTAATACACTGGGGGACCAAGTATGATGTTGGTTGTTTCTATAGATTTTGTAATTGTTTGTTAGTGCTAAAGAAAAAGTATCGATGCGATTGTAGAGTTCATTAATATTAAGCATTCTATGATTATCAGTGACGGATTCTTCACTGAGATCTACTTTATTCAATTGGGATACATCAATATTTAGCGTGTAACTGTCAAAATAACTTTTTACAAATGGGGAACTATTTGCCTTTCTTGGCTGGGTGAGGTATAAGTCTTCATAGTAATTGCCTTCTTCTAGAACCAGCTGTATCACGTTAGACTTTAAAGAACTTTTTAACTCCCCTCGTTTGCTTTTTATAACCGTGTAATTACCGTTTTTACTAGGGTTCTTTTTATGTATGATGACATCGTTCAAGAATTCACCGTTTTCGCCAGACTTTTTGGCTACTTTAATATTGATATCGCCTAATTGATTGAAGGTACCCTCACTTATCGCCATAGCCGGTTTCATCTTAGCAATATTACCACGCAAGTTTCTTTGTTTTAAATACCCCCAAGGAATAACAGAATTAGCAAACAGAAATGAGGTAATCCCGATCCCTAGAATAACAACGGTTAGCGATCTCATGGCTCTTTGCAGAGAAATACCATTAGACTTCATTGCCGCAAATTCATAGTTCTCTGCCATACTCCCAAAAACCAAAATCGCCGCCAGTAATACACTTAAAGGTAGTGCGATAGGCACAGCTACTGGAGTAGAGTAGTAAAGAAATTTTACAATCGTTATCACGTCTAGGTCTTTTCCTGCCAGCTCTTTAATGTATAACCATATCGCTTGTAGAATAAGAATAAACATTAACACAACAAAGACGCTTAAAAACGTCTTTATGTATTGAGTCAATATGTAACGATCTAATATCTTCAAATTATATCGAGTAGTAAAGGTTCAAGTAATTCATGATAAATGGAAATTAGTTCATTTCTTGAATAACCCAATTTTGATATTGAGACGCATCAAAGGTAAAGGAGCTCTTAGGTAATGGCTCGTTTGTTTTTAAAGATTTCAAAGTAAATGTAGCTACAGTTCCAGAGTTTTCTGTGATGATCGCTTTTTTGATATGCTTTGTATTTACATCTATTCCTAATAAAACACTCTTGTATTCAGAATTAGATTTAATGGGCGTTAATTTTATAAATTGTATTTTTCTTCCGCCTTCGTTTTGAATGATATCCCATTTTTTGGTGTATCCTTTCTCATAAAAAGTAAGGATGTTAGAAGGAGTGATCATTTGATTCCCATTTGTACTCACTTTAGAAATCGTTACCTGCTGATCTTCAGAATTAACAGCATATTGCTTTTTACCATCAAATATGTAGGTAGTTCCTAAAAAGTTGACATGGTATTTTTGACCAGCCATCGTTGCATCACCTTGCACATCCATATCAGTGCCGGATTTAGGATTCCTGAAATTTCCTTTATAGGTGAAGGATACGTTGTTGTAGGACTTGAATTTCTGTGCTACTTCATGGAGTAATTTATCTGCTTGAGCGTCTTGTGCTGTTGCCGCTTTCGCGAAAGCGAAAACCATAAAAACAGATAGGATATAATTTTTCATTGTGTGACTTTAATTGTTGCTTTCTTCATTTAAAAATACTTCTAGAGAGGCGAGATCTGGAATTATAACTTGTCTCGCTTTACTTCCTTCAAAACCACCTACAATACCAGCCGCTTCCAGTTGATCGATAATTCGACCAGCACGATTGTAACCCAGTTTCAATTTACGCTGCAATAATGAGGCGCTACCTTGCTGGGCAATGACTATAATTTCTGCAGCTTCTTTGAATTTTGCATCTCTCTCTTCTATATTATTATCAATACCTATGCCACCCTCTTCACCTACATACTCCGGAAGTAAATGTGCATCAGGATAAGCTTTTTGTCCACCTATAAAGTCTGTTATTTTCTCTACTTCTGGAGTGTCTACAAAAGCGCATTGAATCCGTATCAATTCATTTCCAGCAGTATACAGCATGTCTCCTCGACCTATCAATTGGTCTGCGCCACCGCTGTCTAGAATGGTACGAGAATCCACTTTTTGCATTACTCTAAAAGAAATTCTAGCAGGGAAGTTGGCCTTTATCATACCTGTAATTACATTAACTGAAGGACGCTGCGTCGCGATGATCAAGTGAATCCCTATGGCACGAGCGAGTTGCGCCAGTCTAGCAATAGGAGTTTCTACCTCTTTACCAGCGGTCATGATCAAGTCAGCAAACTCATCTACTACCAGTACGATGTAAGGCAAGTACTTATGACCGTTTGCAGGATTGAGTTTACGCGCTTTAAATTTAGTGTTGTATTCTTTGATATTACGACACATCGCATCTTTAAGAATATCATAACGCTGATCCATCTCAATACATAGACTATTCAAGGTGTTGATCACCTTAGAATTGTCAGTGATAATAGCCTCTTCACTGTCCGGTAATTTGGCCAGATAATGTCTTTCTATTTTGTTGAACAAAGTCAATTCTACTTTTTTAGGATCGACGAGTACAAACTTAACTTCGGCAGGATGTTTAGAATAGAGTAGGGAAGTAAGAATCGCATTCAGACCTACAGACTTTCCTTGTCCTGTTGCTCCAGCCATAAGCAGGTGAGGCATTTTAGCAAGGTCAACTACAAAGGTTTCATTAGATATGGTTTTTCCAAAAGCTATGGGTAATTCCATTTCGGCATTTTGGAACTTTGGTGATGCAATTACAGATCGCATGGATACTATAGATGGGTCTCTATTAGGCACTTCAATACCTATGGTTCCTTTTCCTGGAATAGGAGCGATGATACGTATCCCTAGAGCAGCCAGAGATAAAGCAATATCATCTTCTAAGTTTTTAATTTTTGAAATTCGTATTCCCGCTTCAGGAACGATTTCATAAAGTGTTACGGTGGGTCCTACGGTAGCACTAATCTTTGCGATACCAATTTTATAGTTCTTAAGAGTTTCTACAATACGGTCTTTATTGACTTGCAGTTCTTCTTCATTAATGGTAATGGTTTTTCCTTTGGTATAATCTTTTAAAAGATCAATAGGCGGGAATTGAAAATTGCTCAATTCTAAAGTAGGATCAAACTCGCCAAAGTCCTCTACTAGTTTAGAGGCCTTACTATCAATCATCTCTTCTTCATCGATGATTTGCTCGATTTCCATTCCTATATCGTTCTCATCTTTTGGAGCAACGGTTTTTTTAAGGACTGGTTCTGATGCAATCTCTTCCTCTGGAATAGAGATTTCCATAGGGCTTTCTGAAAGATCTAAAGAAGAGTCAGGATCTGCTTCCGTTTCATCATCATTTCCAGAGCTACCTTCCAAAGTTGCTTTTTTCCAATCACTTTCTTCATCTGTAGTTTCTATATCTTCAAAACCTTCTTTAACTTCAGATGCTTTCTTAGAAAAATAAGCACTGATGCGTTCTGGAGTTAATTTTAGTCGCAATACCAAATAAACAATAGCAATAAACACCATCACGAGTATGGCACCTAGCAATCCTAAATAATCTTGTAGAAAGTCATTGAGTTCATAGCCTACTTTCCCACCCAATAAGGTATTGGTTTTATGAAAAAAGCCGAAAAAGACAGAAGTCCACACCAGCAATAAAAGTCCCCAAAACCATAGATTGGAAATCCGCTTTCGCGAAAGCGAGAACGCACTATTACCGCTAGCAAATAAAAATATCCCAGAAATAATAGTGAGTATCGCAATAGAAAAGGCGGGGATTCCAAAACCTTTATAGATAAAAACATCTCCTAACCAGGCACCCAGTTGGCTGATCCAGTTCTTAGTTGGTGTGGTGCGCGCTCCTAATTCCTGTAACACACTTTGATCTTGCGTTCCTGTAAATAAATAAGAGATAAAAGAAAAAAGCAATAGCAAACCTATTACTACTAGCGCACTTCCTATGATTACTTCTTGTAATCTATTAAGCTTTAAACTAGGTAGCTGTAATGGCTTTTTAGTTTTTGCAGTAGTTTTCTTGGATGTAGTTTTTTTACTCGTCATGTGTTATAGTGAACGAGCAAAAATAAGAATATTGCGCGGTAATGAAGTTAGTAGTTGTTAGTTATTAGTTAACAGAGCTATTATCGGTTTAAATACGAAGAGTTTTTGAAAAAACGGCTTAATCTAAAGTATCGATTTTAGGCATGAGGTGATGGTTATGAGGGATTTGGTTTTTCAATTAAAAAAAAGCCGACTTCAGTCGGCGCAAATAAAAAGAACACCTCAGGTGACACAACAATTCATAGGGGCAGAATTCATTCCGCTCTTCAGTCGGCGCAAATAAAAAGAACACCGCAGGTGACACTACAATTCATAGGGGCGGAATTCATTCCGCTCTTCTTCAGTCGGCGCAAATAAAAAGAACACCTCAGGTGACACAACAATTCAAAGGGGCGGAAATCATTCCGCCCTTCTTCAGTCGGCGCAAACAAAAAGAACACCTCAGGTGACAAAACAATTCAAAGGGGCGGAAATCATTCCTTAAGAATTACATACAAATCAATTTAATAAAGCATTTCCCTTTTTTAAAGGGAAAACAGAGCTTGTGCCGATGAATATCGGTATTGACAACGATCTTGGCTATGCCAAGAGAGCAACCAAAAGGGTTTTGCGGTTGCCTTAAAAAAAAGTCTTTTCTATTGAAAAAGTTGTTGAATATAAGGAACATAAATAATCAATCCCACAACGCTAGAAGCGATGGCGGTCATGACAACAGCGCCTGCAGCTATGTCTTTAATGTGACCTATTTTCTTATGAAAATCAGGATGAATAAAGTCGGCAATAGCCTCTGCGGTAGTATTCATGCCTTCAAGGCCCATGATGAGCCCAATACAAAGGGTTTGTGCGATCCATTCTGTAGCACTAATCTCAAAGTAAAAACCCGCAATAGTCATCACTATGGCTATTGCGGCTTGGACTTGAATACTGGCTTCGGTGCGTAGAAGGGTCAGGGCTCCCTTGGAAGCGTATCCCATAGCCTTCCATCTACCCCTTAAGAATTTAGTAAAGTTCAATTACAAAAGTGTTTTAAGAGCTTCTAGATAGTTAGGTTCATCTGCAATTTCTGCAACTTGCTCGTTGTAGATCACTTTTCCTTCTTCATCAAGAACAACTACTGCTCTAGAGTGAAATCCTGCAAGGGGACCAGAGGTCATGGTCAATCCGTAATCTGCTCCAAAAGAACCTTCAATAACATCACTTAGGTTTTCTACATTTTCCAGTTCTTCATCACTAGCAAAACGCTTTTGTGCAAAAGGGGTATCTCTTGAAATACACAAAACCGCTGTGTTATCTAGTTGTGTAGCTCTTGTATTAAAGTTCTTTACTGATGTAGCACAAACGTCTGTGTCAATACTAGGAAAGATGTTCATGATGACACGTTTTCCTTTGTAGTCTTTTAAAGAAGCTTCAGATAGATCTGTTTTTTTTAGTTTGAAGTCAGGTGCCTGAGTTCCTACTGCTGGAAGAGTGCCGCTGGTGGAGATTTCATTTCCTCCTATAGTGATAGTTGCCATGGTGTTGGTTTTAAATTTAAAAGTCAAAGTTACAATTAACCTTAAGATGCTTTTTTAATGTCTTGTTAATTATTTAGGCAGCTCCACCCATGACAGGATAGCGTCTACATCTTCAGTTGAAAGTTGAGGGAACGCATTCATATTAGATTGCTTGTACTCCTTATAAATGGCAACTGCTTGCGCATCCCCAGATTGGATCATCGCTGTACTGTTATAGACCCAGGTGTAGATCCATTCCATCTCTCTACGCTGGGTGACGCCATGTAAAGCCGGTCCTACTGCTTTTTTATATTTTTTATGACAAGAAGCGCAATTGGCGTTAAAAATGGACTTTCCTAATTCTTGTTGTTCTGTTAAGGCTATTTTTGGAGTGCTGTCAATTATTTCAACAGGAGCTTGAATCGCATATCGTTGCTGCTTATGGGCCACTAAAAATGCAGTACAAAAAATGACTGTAATCATTGCGAGAATAAGTCCAGAAATGATACCTAGGGAACGAGAAAGTTCGTTAAACATACGTAAAGGATTTTATAAGTTTTATTTGTGCTAAGCTCGCTTTCGCGAAAGCAAACCAACTCTTATAAATATAATATCCAAACCTTATTTTATAAAATAAATACTCACTTATCGCAATAGATAAATCCAATGACATGCCTTATTTTTGTAGAAAATATCTATCATGACAATTACACAATTAAAATATGTACTTGCAGTTGCTCAATATCAAAATTTCACCAAAGCAGCAGATAAGGTTTTTGTTACTCAGCCTACGCTCAGTATGCAGATTCAAAAACTGGAAGATGAGCTTGATGTACAAATATTTGATAGAAGTAAAAAGCCTATTGAGCTTACAGAAACAGGAAGAAAAATAGTGAATCAGGCACGTAATATTGTGAATGAAAGCGATCGCATTCAAGATATTGTAGATCAGGAAAAAGGTTTTATAGGTGGCGAATTTAAGATAGGAGTTCTTCCTACCGTCATGCCTACTTTATTACCGATGTTTCTAGCTAATTTTGTAAATAAATATCCTAAAGTAAAACTGCGCATAGAAGAACTGACAACAGAAAACATTATTGAAAGTCTCCAAGACGGAAGTATAGATGCAGCGATTGCCGCTACACCTTTAAAGAACGATATGATCAAAGAGCGGGTTTTATACTACGAGCCTTTTGTAGTTTATGATCCGAGGTTATCTGGGAAGCCCAATACAAAAATCAAGGTAGAAGATATCAATGTGGATGATTTGCTTCTTCTGGAAGACGGACATTGCTTTAAAGACAGTATATTGAATTTGTGTAGATGTTCCAGAGATACAGGTAGAGAGCGTTTTATGTTAGAAAGTGGTAGTTTTGAAACCCTTATAAAACTAGCTGATGAAGGGCTAGGAATGACCTTGCTGCCTTATTTAAACACTATGGATTTGTCAGAGCACAAGAAAGAGAGTCTTAGGTATTTTGAAGACCCGTCACCAGCACGTGAAGTGAGTTTAATCTATCATAAAAGCGAACTCAAAATTCAAATTATAGAGGCGTTAAGAACTGTTATTGCGGGAGTTGTTAAAGGAGCGATCGCTTTTCAAAATGTACAAATAATAAGTCCGCTTGCGGGAAAGTAATCTAAAAGTAATGTATTAAAAGACGGAAACAATAAACGAATAACAGGATTAAATTTTTCTTCTAAATTAGTCAAAGAGGAGCCACGTATATACACATGAAATCCAGATACAATAGGCTGCTTTAATTTGTATAATAAAAAAAAAGGATGTGAAATGGGTTTAAAATCCACTTCACATCCTTTTTTAATTCATTTTTGAATAGCTATGCCTTTAACAAAGGCACGCAAGATCCTAACTCTGGATTTTGCAAAACTAGTTGCTTGACCCAGATTTCTAATTCTTTAATTTCAAAGGGTAATAAACGACGAACTGCTTTTTGTAATTCCTTGCAAAATAGAGTAGGGTCGAAACTCACTTTCTCGAGTATCATTTTAGTATACTCAAACATAGCTCTAGCCATAATTTTCAAGATTTTTAGTTAAGTAGTTTTTTTTAATTAGTAAGCCCTTTAAAATGAAGTACTAAAAATACATCATAATCATGATAATTACAAGGTTTGAAATTCAAAATACTTCAGTTTTAACTATAAAAATGCTTCTATATTTCGCAAATACTGATTCACAGTGATTTAGTATCAGGTAAATTATGTTTAAATATTACTATTTTATATCGACAAAAGGTTGAACAGTCGAACAGGCGCATATTGATCCATTCTAGAATAGTATTAGGCCAAAATCCAAACACTAACCACACAAAGGATCGCAAAAAAGAATGTGGATAAAGCCACCTTTTTTAACTCAGGATCCAGTAGGGCTGGAGATTTGGTTCTTTTTACTTTGAGTAAATGCACAAATAAAGGGATGAAGGCAAGTAAGGGTAGAAAGATTATTATACTTGGACTTTCTATTTTACGATTCCATAATTCGTCTGAATAATGCACAAAGAAAAATGAAATAGTGGATATAAATGCGATACTTACGAAAGCAATATGCAACATCTTTGCTTTAGCCAGTCCCATCTTCACCACAATCGTATTCTTTCCCGCTTTTTTATCACTCTCGATATCTCTCATGTTATTCAAGTTGAGAACGGCTACACTTAATAAGCCAATTGTAATTGATGGAAAGATCATTTGCCAATTCACGACTTTAGTAATTAAATAGAAAATTCCCATCACACTAACGGGGCCAAAAAATATAAAAACAAATACATCGCCCAGACCACGATAACCATAAGCGTTATCTCCTACGGTATATCTAATCGCTGCCCATATGGCTGCAATTCCCAATGCTAAAAAGAACAAGGAAATTAATAAACGGTCTATTCCTAGACTTACATATATAAGGAGTATCGCGCTTATTAATGTAAGAATAGCCGTGATGACCATTCCACGTTTCATTTCTACAGGAGAAATAATACCGCTTTGTAACGCTCGCATAGGACCTATACGGTCTTCATTATCGGTTCCCTTAACACCATCTCCATAATCGTTGGCAAAATTGGACAGGACTTGAAAACCTAGAGTTGTGATTAAGGCTAGAATTGGAATTAAGAAATTGAAATCACTTAGATACAAGTCAAGAACCTCTGAAATTTCGTTTCGTAAATTATTCGACAGCTGGTTATAAACTTTTTCTTTTTGTAAGTTTTCTAAGGTAGACTTAGCTAATTTTCCTTGATATAAACCCCAATAAGCATAAGCACTTCCCACTAAAATACCACTGATGCTCAAAGGCAAGGTTCTTAATCTCGCAGCACTGATCCAGGCTTTTAATTTGCTTGCTTCGGCCATTTTATTTAGACATGATATTTACCATGGCTTCTTTTAAAAGATCAGCATGCGCCGCTTGATGTGTTCCTACACCTTTTGATTTCACGTCCATATCTCTTATAATCTTAATCGCACGACTGCAATATTTCATAGGGTAGTTTTTTGCAGCTGTAATAATTTCTTGAACAAAAAACGGATTCACCCCAGCAGCTTTTGCCACCGCTTGCGGGTTCATGTCCTTTAAGGTGTGTACTTTTAATAATTGAGTGAAAAAGCTAAACAATTGAGCTGTAGTAAGCACCAACGGGTTTTCTTTAGGGTTCTCTGTAAAATAGTTAATGATTTTGTGCACCTTTACCACATCTCTTTCCCCTAGCGCTTTGCGCAGTTCAAAATTATTATAATCCTTAGAAATACCTATGTTGTCCTCGATGACTTGAGGAGTAATAGCATGCTCTTTGGAATGAACTAAAGCTAGTTTAGAAAGCTCGTTATTTATTTTACCAAGATCAGTTCCTAGAAACTCTACCAGCATTCTTGTGGCGTTAGGATCAATCTGATAGCCCATTTCTTTGAGTCGGCCAGTGACAAAAGCAGGAACTTTATTTTCATAAAGCGGCTTGCTTTCCATGTAAACCGCATGTTTCTTCAACAGTTTAGTAATCTTGCTACGGCCGTCAGGAGTTTTGTATTTGTAAGCAAAAACAAGAATCGTGGTGGGTTGAGGTTGCTCAATATAGCTTTCTAGTTTTGCCAATTGCTTCACTAGGTGCTGCGCTTCTTTCACGATGATGACTTGGTAATCTGACATCATAGGGAAGCGTTTTGCATTTTCCAGCACTTCTTCCATGGTGGTTTCTTTTCCATAAATCACCATTTGATTGAAGCCTTTCTCGCCTTCATCCAGTACGTTATCTTCTATATAATCACTAACTTGATCTATAAAATAAGGTTCGCTGCCGCATAAAAAGTACACAGGCGCATATTTTTTTTGCTTTAAGGAAGCTAAAATGTTTGTGACATCACTCATCGAGAGCTGTTGTTGTTTTTGTAATATTGTGCTATGAAGCCATTGCGACTACCAGCTGGAAATTTCAGAGTCAAAAGTACTGAAAAAGGACGTGCTATCTTTGACCAAATCAGGAAAAAGTTTGTCATTTTGACACCAGAAGAATGGGTGCGGCAGCATGTTGTTTCATTTTTGCTTTCGCGAAAGCGGATCCCGCAGCATCTCCTCAACATAGAAAAGCAATTGATCATCGCTGGAACAACTAAACGATATGACATTATCAGTTTCAACACCGATGGCTCTATACACCTAGTGGTAGAGTGTAAAGCGCCAAATATCAAGATTGATCAGTCGGTTTTTGATCAAATAGCCAGATATAACTTAGCTTTAAAAGCCGATTATTTAATGGTTACTAATGGCATGGAACATTATTTTTGTACCATGGATTATGAAAATAAATCCTATCATTTTATCCCAGACCTACCAGAATACGTTTTATGAAAATAGGAATTGTCATATTAAATTGGAATGGAATTGAGTTGCTCAAAACCTACTTACCTAGCGTGGTGCAACACAGTAAAGAGCATGTTGTTTATTTGGCAGACAATGCTTCCACAGACGCTTCGATAGAATGGACGGCAACCAATTATCCAGAAGTAAAGATTATTGCTATGGAGCAAAACCTTGGTTATGCAGGTGGCTATAATACAGCTCTTAAAAGTGTTACTGAAGAAGTGGTCTGTTTATTAAATAGCGATGTAGCAGTTACATCAGGATGGTGTGATATTATGGTTGCACGATTTGAAAAAGATCCAAAACTGGCTGCATGCCAGCCTAAAATTCTCGATGATAAAAAGAAAGAGTTTTTTGAATACGCCGGCGCGGCTGGTGGATTTATCGACCGTTATGCCTACCCTTATTGTAGAGGTCGTTTATTTGACAGTATAGAAAAAGATAGAGGTCAGTATAATGATGTGGTCGATTTAGACTGGGCGAGTGGTGCCTGTTTGTTTCTAAGGAAACAGGCCTATTTAAAGGTAGGTAGGCTAGATGAAGATTATTTTGCTCATCAAGAAGAAGTAGATTTATGCTGGAGATTGCGTCATGCGGGTTTTGTAATTAGTTACGAGCCACAATCGGTCGTGTATCATTTAGGAGGAGGCACGTTGAACAATTTAAATCCGCGTAAGTCGTTTTATAATTTTAGAAACTGCTTGTATAATATTGTTAAGAATGATCACTCCAGTTTATGGTTAGGAGTTTTGGTTATGAGAATGTTGTTAGATGGAATAGCGGCACTAAAATTTCTTAGCAATCTGAAGCTTGCTCATTTTTCGGCAGTACTGCATGCCCACTTTTATTTTTATATGCATTTGGGATCACTTTTAAAGAAAAGAAAAGAAATAAAAGCATTTGCAAAAGTTGGGCAATTAAAAAATAACGATTTAAGCATTGTATATCAACACTTTATAAAAGGAATAATGAATTATCAAAAGTTAGGTAAAATAACTTAAATCCTTGTTAAGAATCCTCTCTTATTGCAGTATATTATTAATTTTGGTAAGCTATTTAACAAATTAAACAACAATAATAAAATGAAGAAAATATTTTTAATGTTACTTGCAGGTGGACTTTTAGTTTCATGTGCATCCAAAAAGGATCTTGAAGCAGCGCTTGCAAAACAAATAGAAACTAAAGAACTATTAGATACGGCAACAGTGAAATTAAACGCTTGTCTAGCAGATGAAAGAGCAGCAATTGCTCGGATTGAAGGGTTTAAAGATCAAATAGAATCTCTTAAGAATTCCAATAGTGCACTTTTGACTAACCAAGGAGATCTCGTAATGCTTTCCACACAAGGAAGCCGTAACCTAGAACGTTCTCTAGAAAGCATGAAAGAAAAAGACTTGCAAATAAGATCTTTAAACGATGCGATTACTAAAAAAGACAGTGTAACTCTTGCATTAGTGACTAGTTTAAAAAGCTCCTTAGGTAACTTACAAGATGAAGATATAAGTGTCAATGTAGAAAAAGGAGTGGTGTATATCTCTATCTCTGATAAGTTACTATTTGCTAGTGGTAGTGATAAAATTAATGCAAAAGCAATTGCTGTTTTAGGTAAAGTGGCTAAAGTAGTAAATGACAAACCTGAAATAGAAATCATGGTAGAAGGTCACACAGATAACCAATCTATCTCTTCAGCAAAATTTACCGATAACTGGGCCCTAAGTACTTCTCGAGCAAATGCAGTCACTAGAGTTCTTCAAGAAGACTTTAAAGTAGCTCCAAAACGTATAACCTCTGCTGGAAGATCTTTTTATATTCCTGTTGCAACTAACGATACACCTGATGGTCGTGCTAAAAACAGACGTACTAGAATCATAGTTCTTCCTAAACTAGACCAGTTCTTTGATATGGTTGAAAAAGGAATGGAACAAGCAAAAGAAAATTCTAAAAAAGAAACTAAAGTGAATAAGAATTAGTAATTCATTCATTTTAAATGTAAAAAGCACCTGCGAGAGCAGGTGCTTTTTTTGTTAGCGGATTTATTTACGTGTATAAATTCAAGCTCCGATAATATACCTTAAATAAGGTATTTCGGTTATCGAGTTTTCGTTATATTTTGTATTAAAATATACATTATAAAAATTTTATTTGAAATTTCTAAAACCCCTCTTTTTTTTATTAGCTAGTATTATTTTTTTTACAATCATACGCACAATCTGATTTTGAAATTAGAATTGCGCAAAATTCTTATGTGAATGACTATGCAGCTCCATCAGATTATATAGGAAATGATAATGTTACTATTCATGAAAATGTAATAAGATATGATAGTAGCAATGGTTATAAAATGTTTTTGAGGTTTTACTTTACCGCTAAAAAAGTTGTTGCTGATAATTGTCGTACATATTACAACGTAAAGAGAAGAGGCTACGTAGCGTTTACCGATGTTCATAGAGTACACAATAATGGAAAAAGGATCATATTAGAAATGAATTCCAATGGTTATGCAAATAAGGTCAAGGTACCACCTGAGAGTTGGACAGAAATGATTAAAAATAAATCAGATTTTTCAATCACAGTTGAGGATGACGAAAAGCCAGAAGAAATTTTATAAATCCTTAAGATGCTGACTACATATACAAGATACAGAGTGAAAAAGTAAGTTTAAAGCTTACTAAAGATTAATAGAGGCTCTCAATTTTCAACAATTGAGAGTTTCTTTTTTTATAGTTTTTAAACTTTTGCTAGATACCAAGAAGTTTCTCGCTTTCGCGAAAGCAAACCTCATATAGAATCCTAAACTAAAGAAAAAATAGCTGCTCCATAAATAGCAAAACGTACGAAACGCAATAGACCTATGAGAACCCAATCCTTAACGGGGTAACGCAACATTCCAGCGACCAGGCTAGCCATAGAAAAAGGCAATGGAAGTAAAGCTCCTACTGCTATAAGAACGCCTCCCCATTTTCTTGCCATTATGAGTTGTTTGGCCATTTTTACTTCAAGATAATTGTGTAAACTAGGTATTCTCAAAGCTCTTCTACCGATCCAGTAAGAGGTGAAACCACCTAAATAAGAAAGTAAAGCGATAAGAAATAAGTTAAAAATAGGAGTGCTGGTTTCTCCTGCCCAAGCAATGAATAACTCAGGAGGAATCAATCCCAATGCTGTTTCTGACATATAGAAAAAGGCTAGAACTCCGTAGTCTGGTAATTCTTCAACAGCAAGCTCAAGAAGTCCCATCAAACCATCGTCATGAGCAAAGTGAATAATAGCTAGAATTGCAACAACAACTAAAACTGGAGGCATGGATTTCTTGATACTATCTGCTACAAAACTGTAAAAGCCTGTAAGCTTGTAGTATTTATGAGCACGATCAGGTCGAAACCAAGGTTTTTTATTTGTCGTTGAGTGTTCCAAATTAATTTACGTTGATTTACAAAACTACCACTTAAACGCATTTTAGTGCGTTAAATTCTTATCAATAAAAATTATATCAGATTCTTAACACCAAACAAAGGTTAATACCTTTAAAAAAGGCCTATTTTTGCAAATCTCAAAAATGGAAATCCAGAGCAATGTCAATGAAAAATGAAACTGAAATTAAATCTTTATACGATTATCAAGAACGCGATCTGGAAGCGGTTTTTGAACGTATCAACAATCAACCAGACGATTATAATCTGTTGTACCAACTGCCTACTGGTGGTGGGAAAACAGTTATTTTTTCTGAAATGGTACGTAGGTATATAAGAGAAACAGGAAAGAAGGTGGTGATATTAACCCACCGTATTGAGCTGTGTAAGCAAACCTCCAAAATGCTTAATGGTTTTAATGTAAAAAATAAGGTCATCAATTCTAAAGTAAAAGAACTCGATGATCAGAAAGACTACGATTGTTTTGTTGCAATGGTAGAAACCTTGAATAATCGTATTCAAGATGACAAACTTGAACTAGACGATATAGGTCTTGTTATTATTGATGAAGCACACTATAATAGTTTTAGAAAGTTATTTAAATACTTTGATCACTGTTTTATGTTAGGTGTGACAGCTACACCATTGAGTTCCAATTTTAAGTTGCCTATGAAGGATAACTATAAAGAACTTATAGTTGGAAATAGCATCACCTCTCTTGTAGAACAAGGGTTTCTTGCTCAAGCAGTCACTCATACTTACGATGTAGGCTTAAGCGGACTCACTATAGGTATGAATGGAGATTATACCGTTAAGAGTAGTGAGAAGCTCTATACAGCGGTAACTATGCAGGATAAGCTGGTACAATCTTATAGTGAGGTAGCTAAGGGTAAAAAAACCTTAATCTTTAATAACGGTATTAGAACAAGTATTGAGGTAGAGGATACCTTTAGACGTGCAGGAATAGAGGTGAGGCACTTGGATAACACCAACACCAAGGAAGAACGTAAAGAGATCCTCAGATGGTTTAGAGATAAACCAGATGCTGTGCTTACCTCTGTGAGTATTCTTACCACTGGTTTTGATGAACCTAGTGTGGAATGTATTATTTTAAATAGAGCTACTAAATCGCTGACACTTTACTATCAGATGATAGGTCGTGGTTCTCGTATTTTAAAAAATAAAAAGGAATTCCAAATTATCGATTTAGGTAATAATGTGGCTCGTTTTGGTTTGTGGAATGAACCTATAGACTGGCAGCAAGTATTTAGATCCCCAGATTTTTATGTAGAAAATATTGTTTCTGATGATGAGATAGAACGCAACTTTGTTTACAAGATGCCAGATACCACCAAAGCAGAGTTTCCCAATACAAAAGACTTCACCTTTGATATCAAAGGAGCTTATAAACGTATTACTAAAGAAAACAGGAAGTCCAAAGATGTACTTGAAGAATCTATCGCACAACACGTGCAATGGTGTGTGGAGAATAGTGAAGATGTTTTTGATGCTCGTATTCTTGCAAAAATGCTTAAAGAAGATATCAAAGACCGTATCAGAAGATATGCCTACTGTATCATTAACAACACTAATAACTATAAAGACTGGTTAGAAGAAGATTATTACCGTCGTTTAAGAATGGCGATACAACAGGAGTTTGCGGGTATAGAATCAGATTTATAACGATCATACTTCCGCTTTCGCGAAAGCGAGACCAGGCTCAAAAAAAGGAGGTAACCATACTGCCTTTTTTGTTTCCCAAATGGAATCTTAAGAAAAAAAGCGCCAACCGAGAGGTTAGCGCTTTTTTTAATTTATAATAGAAATACCGCTTATTTAAGAGCAGGACGTTTATCTGCATTTGCTACATCCCATGCAGTAGCAAATATCAATTTTATTCTTCTTTGGTACAATTCGTATTCAATTTTGTCTGCCGTGTCAGTAGCTTTGTGGTAGTCTTCATGAACCCCGTTGAAATAGAAAATTACAGGAACATTGTTTTTAGCAAAATTATAATGATCACTGCGGTAGTAAAAACGATTGGGGTCGTTTTTACCGTTATAGGTATAGTCCAACCTCATGTTTACTGATTTTTTATTTGCTGCTTCAGAGATGTCATGCAAATCCTGAGAAAGCATATCGCTACCTATCAGATAAACATAGTCTGGGTTGTCTTTTTGGGCAGGGTCTATACGACCTATCATGTCTATATTAAGATCTGCTATGGTATTCTCCATAGGGTAAACTGGGTTATTAGCATAATAATTACTCCCTTTAAGGCCTATTTCCTCTCCAGTAACGTGTAGAAAAAGGATAGATCTTCTAGGTCCATAACCATCATTTGCTGCTTGTTTAAAGGCTTCTGCTATTTCTAGTAGTGCTACGGTGCCACTACCGTCATCATCAGCGCCATTAAACACTTCACCATCTTCCATACCAACGTGATCTAAGTGGGCAGAAATAACTAAAACTTCATCTGGAAATTCTCTTCCTTCTATGTAAGCTAACACATTTTCAGAGGAAAGCTCTGGTTTTCCAAAAGCTTTTCCAGGAACTACTTGAAAATACTCCCCATAAGCAGCGCCACCAGGAACTCCCATTTTTTTGTACTGATCTCTTAAATAATTAACGGCTCTTTTCTGTCCTGGGCTACCGGTATAACGGCCTTCCATTTCATCACTGGCATAATAATAGAGTTGTTCCTTTAATTCTTCTATGGTAATGGTGTTGGCATAGTCCATTACCTTTACTTTAGAATAATCTAGTACGGACTTACTAGAGGTAGCTTCAGTAGCATCTTTACTTGGTTTACCATCTTTACCTTTAATCCCTTTACATCCTACAAGTAGGCTGAGGGACATAGCTGTTATTATTATGTATTTAAAATTCACTGATTACTTAATTTAAGTTATTTTTTATTTTTGTCTTTAGATGTCTTTAATACCTTGTATTCTTCATAGCATTCACTTATAGCGTCTAGAATTTGCAAATCGTTTGCTGTTTCAATAAACTGCTTGGAATACTGACAGTTTCTTAAAATCGCATCTATATCGACTTTGTCTAGTTGCAATAAATTCATAAGTGTTTCTCGATCGTATTTACTTTGTAATAAGTTTCTGATTTCGTCTTGCTCTTTTATCCGACGTAATTTACGCATGGAATTTCCTTTTTTACCAAAGGTATTGTATAGGAAATCAGCGGGATTAAAAACACTTTCCAGCACTTGCGTGATGGCACCTGGTTCACTGTCACCAGCTTCGTAACCTTTAGGTAAACCACTTATTTTATACCTTCTAGTCGCGTAGATAGGAGCGCGTTTAGCGTCTATTTCAAGAAAACCTGTTAATGAAGTCTCTGTAACAGTGACTTCATCTAGCGCAATTCCTTTTTCGGTCATGGAGATCGTGACATCACCAAATTTCAGCCAGTCTTCTGTAACTCTTACATTGATAGTTTCAAAACCTAAATAAGATAAATAAAGGGTGTCATTTACTTTGGCAGCAATTTGAAAGAGACCTTCTTTAGTTGTTGCGGTTCCTTTGATTTGATTAAGATTCAAAATATTGACATTCTCTAAGATAGAGTTGTTTTTGGCGTTGAGGACTTTACCTTTTACAATGGGGGCAACAGTCTCGGCTTTTTTCGTTGTTTCCTTTTTTTCTTGAGCCTTACCCAGTGTAATGAACAAGGAAAAAAAGACTAGAGTAATGTAGTAATGTAATTTCATATGTATGTTTAAAAATAAGCTAAAGCACTTATCTAATAGGGTTTTATAATTTAATTAACTTCTTTCAAATAGTCAATAAGCTTGCGCAATGCCTTTGCTCTATGGCTTATAGCGCCTTTTTCTGTTAGTGACATTTCTGCAAAGGATTGATCAAAACCATCTGGCTGGAATATAGGATCGTAACCAAATCCTTTATCACCTTTCTTCTCTTTTAAAATGCTTCCTTCACAAATTCCTTCAAATAATGTCTGGCTATGGTTCAAATCTAAGGCAATAGCCGTAACAAATCGTGCAACTCTATGGTTATTGTCTGTTAACTTTTCTAACAACAAATTCATATTGTCCTCACTATTCTTTTGTTCCCCAGCATATCTGGCACTATAAACTCCTGGCTCACCGTCTAATGCATCTACGAGAAGCCCTGTGTCATCTGCAAAGATGGGCAAGTCAAACCTGGCTTTTAAAAACTCTACCTTTTGAATAGCGTTTCCAGAAATGGTGCCTGAGGTTTCTGGTATGTCTTCCTCAAAACCCAAATCTTGGAGACTTATCAATTTGATATAAGAAGGCATCAGTGCTTGCACTTCTATGAGTTTATTTTGGTTATGTGTGGCAAAAATAATCTCCATAATTATAAGGTTTTAGCGATTTCTTTAATAAGTGGCACGTGAACCACATGTTTTATTTCAGGTCTATACAGCTCACAATCTGTACCAAAAAGAAGGTCTATTTTTTCTTTTTCTCTTTTTATAATGGACTCATTAGAATATTCATCCTTTGTTCCAGCGATGTGTATAAACCTAGAACAATACTTTTTAAAATGTACGCCATCCTCTGATGTTAACTCCTTAGGAATACTACCACTGTGTAAAAGGAGTGCTTTAACAGGGTGATGGTAGCTCTTTAAAAAGCGTGTTGCAATAGATACTCCTTGCGAGTAACCGAACAAAACCATACGCGAGTCTCCTACTACATTTTCAGCAGTTAGTACTGTATTAATATAGTCTAGGTTATTGTTCATTTCTTGAGTCGTATCAACCATGGTAAGCCAGCAAGCACCTACATGTTTGAAATCAGTTCCAATATATGATTTTGAAGGTGCTTGAAGCACGATTACATAGTTGTCCTGAGCATTAAGGCCTTCAAAATAGCGTTTGAAATAAGTAGATAAATACCCTAATCCATGAAAGCAAATCCAGATATTCTTTGTCTTTTCGGTGAGTTCAAAAAGAGTTTCGTAAGAATTAGTATGTGTATAGGAAACTGTTTTTACCATTATGGTACTATTTATCTTTTGAATTTATGGAAGTAAAAAGTTCTTTTTACTTTCTCTGTTTGCATCATAAAAAAAACTCCAGCTAATGTTTTATTTTTCGTTTTTGTAAAGAAAATTGCCTTTGCAGACATCTTCTTTTCAGGAAATTCAAACAATAAACTAGTATTCTTTAACTATAACTTATTTTTGGTAAAGATATGGACAAAGAAAAGATACTACAGCGTTGTAATGCCATTTGCCGCAATACGCTAATGGAAACCCTTGATATTGATTTTGTAAACGTAGGAGAAGATTTTTTAACTGCTCGAATGCCGGTTACTTCAAAAGTGCATCAACCAGATGGAGTGCTTCATGGAGGAGCTAGTGTTGCTCTTGCAGAGTCGGTTGGGAGTGCTGCGAGTTATTTGTTTTTAGACACAGATAATTTTGCCATTCGCGGACTAGAAATTAGTGCCAATCACACCCGGTCCAAAAAGGACGGACACGTGTTTGCAACGGCTCGTTTCTTGCACAAAGGCAGGACTACTCAGCTGTGGGAAATCAGAATTACAGATGAAGAGAATATGCTCATTTCTATCTGTAAACTGACGACTATCGCTTTGAAAAAATAGCACATTTTTTAACCTTTATTTCTATACCGCTTGCGCGAAAACTTACTCTTATACCTAGCAGATTTACTTGAAAAAAAATTACCGTTCTTGTTATTGAGAACGGCAAACGATCGCCGTGTGCGCGTTCTCTCACAGCGAGATCAAAAATGGTTTAAAACAGCACCTGACAACATGACTTATGGTGTTTTTTCTAAATTTCAAAACACAGAAGATCAGGTATTTATTTATGCTGAAGAAGATCAATACTTTACTATTGAAAAACGGCAATTAAAGGCTGTAGGGCAAATGAACACGACCTATTTAGTTGATGAAGTGGAGCAAAACCGTTATGTGAAACTCGTTGAAAAAGCAGTAAGTGTGCTGAAAGAAACCAGTATGAAAAAGGTGGTGCTTTCGCGCAAACAACGTTTCACTAAAAAAGCTTCAGACTTAGAGATTCTCTTCAATTTATTAGATAAATATACAGAAGCTAATTGTTACTTTTTTTATCATCCTAAAGTGGGAAAATGGATGGGTGCCACACCAGAAATATTAGTCTGTGTAAATGACGGAAAACTACAAACGATGTCACTTGCTGGAACGGCTATTTATATAGAAAATGAAGTACACGATTGGGGTAAAAAAGAAATTGAAGAACAAGAACTGGTCACTGATTTTATCATCAATAACCTTAATAAAAATGGAGCCTTTGACATTCAGAAATCAGAAGTAAAAACAGTTCAAGCTGGAAGTCTTATTCATTTAAGTACGGATATTACTGCTTCTGTATCTATGGATGATAAAAGTAATTTTATAGATGCTTTGCATCCTACACCAGCAGTTTGTGGAATGCCTAGGAATCAAGCATTGGAATTTATTTTGCGGAATGAAAACTATGACCGTTCATTTTATACAGGATATTTAGGTGTGGTGGACCAAAATACAGCAAACTACTTTGTGAATTTAAGG
Source organism: Nonlabens sp. MB-3u-79 (assembly GCF_002831625.1). Classification (NCBI taxonomy): domain Bacteria; kingdom Pseudomonadati; phylum Bacteroidota; class Flavobacteriia; order Flavobacteriales; family Flavobacteriaceae; genus Nonlabens; species Nonlabens sp. MB-3u-79. The sequence goes on from NZ_CP025116.1 coordinate 2,139,274, forward strand.
TGCATGCAGCTTTATGATCAGGAGGTAGACATTTATGTAGGTGGGGGGATTACCGCTTTAAGCGATCCGAAATCAGAATATGAGGAGACTGTGAATAAGCTACTGACTATGAAAAAGGTATTGTAAAGTTAATTAAAGAATACTTCTAAAAGCAGTACGTAATAAAGTAGTTTTAAATCCTACGGCTTGTCCTTGCTCCTTATTGTTTTCATTCCAAGATTTCATATAATTAGAACCTCTTCTTATCCCAGATTTTACAAATAAAGCAGATTGGTACAACCCTACGAACGAATAAAAAATAAGATATTTAAATAGGATCATAGGTGGTGCTGTTTTTATTATCATTTAAATATCGACATAATATTTCAAATAATCTATTTGGATTTTTAAAAACTTAGGACAAAGTTTTAAAAGAAAGATAAATAAGATGAAATGCGTATTTGAATAGTCAAGTAGTCAGTTAAGATGCTTTTTATCTTCGACATCATTTGCTCATTTTACCCAACAACTGACGTTAAAAACCTTACGAAATCGAATATTCTTGTTTTTGTAGCTTTTAAAATGGCAGGCTTCTAAAAATTATTTTAATTCATTAAGAACTTGATAATAAGAGATGAAGTAACTTCCTGGGCCCTGTTATTTATTTTTACAATTTTTATTGGGTCATTCCTATGTTTTATAAAGCAAATTTTGAGATGATAAGTACTGTATCGTAAAAATGAAATAGCAGACTAGAATAACACATATAATAGCACCCGTTTTTTTTCAGAAGTATCAAGGCAAAGAGCCTCTAATTACGCTTCTTCATTAAATATTTATTCGGTATCGTAAGAAGCTGTTAAGGAAGTTGGCTACACCGTTTTTCGCGATTATCTTTGTACTATATGTATCCAGAAATTCTACATGCACAGCAGGTCATTCTTTTATTCCAAGAAAGAGGTATCAAGAATATTGTTATTTCCCCAGGTTCTAGAAATGCACCTTTAACTATAGGTTTTTCAGAAAACGATTTTTTTAATTGTTATAGTATTGTAGATGAGCGTTGTGCAGCTCATGTAGCTCTGGGAATAGCTCAGCAATTGCAAGAGCCAGTAGCGGTACTTTGTACAAGTGGTAGTGCTTTGTTGAATTATTATCCAGCAGTTGCTGAAGCTTTTTATTCAGAAATACCACTTATAGTTCTCAGCGCAGACCGGCCACCACATAAAATAGATATAGGTGATGGACAGACCATTAGACAACAACATGTGTATGCAAACCATATCTTATACGATACGCAGTTAGAAATTATAAAGTCTATTGATGATAAAGAGGGCATTGCAACTAATGAGCGATTGATTAACAAAGCGATCAATACTTCGATCTCACAACATGGTCCGGTTCATATCAACATACCTTTTGAGGAACCGCTATACAATAGAGTCGAAGCTCCTTCACTTCAAGTAAAAGTAATAGACTTGTTAAAAGACGAGTCCAGTGCCATTCCAGATAGCTTTATAGCCCAATGGAAAATGGCCAAAAGGAAGCTCGTCATTCTAGCAACACTAAACCCGACGGTGTTCAATAAGGAAGATCTAGATGTATTGACTAGTGATCCTAGTGTCCTCGTGATGAGTGAGGTGAGTAGTAATGTGGTGCATGAAAAAGTAATCTGGGGAATTGACACCCTAATTGCTCCTTTAGAGAAAGAAGATGAGCAAATACGAGACCTTCAACCAGATCTTGTGATCACTATAGGTGGCATGATCGTTTCTAAAAAAATAAAACAATACTTAAGGCGTTTTGAAACTAAAGTACATTACCACGTAGGGAAACGTCGCGCGTACGATACGTTTTTTAAACTTGCTGGTCATATCAAGGTCAAACCACAAAAATGGATACACCAGTTGCCTTCGGTTTATGTAGAAAGTGATTATCAAAAAAGATGGTTGCAGCATTTCCATACGTATTTAGTCAAGAGAGAAGATTATTTTGTACAAATGCCTTGGTCTGACTTTAAAGTATTTGAGTTGGTATTCCCGAGTTTGCCAGATGGTATTGTTTTACAGTTAGGAAATAGCAGCACGATAAGGTACGCACAACTCTTTCAGATGAATGCTACGCATACTGTTTTTTCTAACCGTGGTACCAGTGGAATCGACGGAAGTACAAGTACGGCTATAGGAGCAGCTATGGCCATTGATCAACCCGTGGTTTTTATTACAGGCGACCTTAGTTTTTTCTACGATTCCAATGCATTATGGAACAACTACATTCCTAAAAACTTTAAAATAATCCTTATTAACAATTCGGGTGGTGGGATTTTTAGAATTTTGCCAGGACATAAGAATACTAAGGAGTTTGATACTTATTTTGAGACAGAACACCAGCTTACTGCCCAACATCTTTGCAAGATGCACGGTGTGAATTATGAAAGTATTAGTGAGGAGTCCGCTTTCGCGAAAGCGTCCAAAAAACTATTCTCTAACAATGATCAACCACAATTATTGGAACTATTTACACCTCGAAAAATAAATGATACGGTGCTTCTAGATTACTTTAAATTTTTAAAATAGATTTTATTCCTATATCTTTAATGCATACATTCAATTAGATAACTTAAAATTAAAGGTTAAGGTTATGAGTAAATTTGATGAAAGAATAGAGAAATATATTGCAGCTTACAAAGAAAAAGTAGGTGGACCATTAAATGAAGAATTGCTTAGAGAAGTAACTAAAGGTTTAGGTCCATCGATTTATAACAAAGATGCTGAGACTGTAAGCGCTGAACCTTCAGAGATGCAACGCGTAGTGGATAATTATTTAGTAAAGAAATTGGGTCTTTCTGGTAATGCATTGATGGCATCTGTTGAGGCTGTTATGGAAAAGTATGGTAGGAGTGAGCGCGCTAAGTACCGTGCTTGTATTTATTACATGCTTTGTGTACACCACGGCAAGGAGTCTGTTTATAACTAAAATTCTTTAGATGACATTAAAAATCCCATTTCGGTTTTACGGAGAGGGGATTTTTTAGTTTAGAGAATCACTAGAATAGATGGATTTTCTTTTTTAAAAGTATGGAAATCCTTTTTTAAGGAGTTAGAAAACTTGTTTTGTTCCATACAAATCATGTGAAGCGATGTTGCTGTTTGCATCCATTCTAGAATAGCTTTGCCTGCGGGATCATTTATATCGCAACCTACCAACCCTATTTCTTTAACTGACATGGGTAAATGATTCATGATGGCAATTATACCTTTATCGCCTATTTGATTGTTATAACTCAAACTGAAAGAATTTAAAGTACTGGTAAAACTATCTTCTTTTTTAAGAATAGCAGCAATATCTAGTGCATCTTGGGTTGTGAATCCTAAGTTTCTAAGGTGTAAACTTCGATCAAAAGAATTTTTTCCTAGGCTTAGCGCTTTGTTAAGGCACTTTGTAGTTCCCTTCTCTTTTAAAAAGTCAATGAGCTTATGAAACATAGGTGTGATTCAGTAAAAAAATTACTTTTTTACAGCCTTGACTTCCTCCTCGGTAACCACTTCACCGCTATTCCAAGTTTGAATGGTGTAATTCATTACATCAGCTACTTCTTGGTCGTCTAAGCCAAGAGGGAGCATAACATTATTGTACTCGGCTCCATTGACAAGAATTTTACCTTTTAAACCATATTTTATCGCATGAATGCTCTCTATACGCTTGTTGATTAACCAGTCGGACGGATTTAATGGAGGGAAAGCTCCTGCGACTCCTTTTCCATTGGGTAAATGACACGTCACACAAAGTTCGCCGTAGATCTCTTTACCACGAGACACACTTTGCTCTAGTGGAGTTTTTTGTACCGCATTTGCTGCATAGTTGCCTGTGGACTCTTTCTTTTTGTCATCTCCACAACTGCTAAAAACAATTGCTACGGCTAGTATAAATAGATATTTCATAATTCTTTGATGTGGTTTAAAAATACAAAGCAATCTGTAAATGAAATGGTTTAATGTAGAATAATTTATGGGTTAAGTGGTGTCCTAGAATTTCAACAATAACAGACACTATGTTTATCGCAGCAGGCGGAATGAATTCCGCCTCTGGGAATCTATTTTGTCGCCTCACGGCCTTTTTTTTATTTAGCGGACTGAAGTCCGCTTTTTCAAGGTCAAGGTCAAATTCAGATAGAAACCTCACCCTTTAGGGCTGGGAAAAGGTTTCGATATTTTACATGTACATTGCAGCAGGCGGAATGAATTCCGCCTCTGGGAATCTATTTTGTCGCCTCACGGCCTTTTTTTTATTTAGCGGACTGAAGTCCGCTTTTTCAAGGTCAAATTCAAATTCAGATAGAAACCTCACCCTTTAGGGCTGGGGAAAGGTTTCGATATTTTACATGTACATCGCAGCAGGCGGAATGAATTCCGCCTCTGGGAATCTATTTTGTCGCCTCACGGCCTTCTTTTTATTTAGCGGACTGAAGTCCGCTTTTTCAAGGTCAAATTCAAATTCAGATAGAAACCTCACCCTTTAGGGCTGGGGAAAGGCTTCGATATTTTACATGTACATCGCAGCAGGCGGAATGAATTCCGCCTCTGGGAATCTATTTTGTCGCCTCACGGCCTTTTTTTTATTTAGCGGACTGAAGTCCGCTTTTTCAAGGTCAAGGTCAAATTCAGATAGAAACCTCACCCTTTAGGGCTGGGGAAAGGTTTCGATATTTTACTTGTACATTGCAGCAGGCGGAATGAATTCCGCCTCTGGGAATCTATTTTGTCGCCTCACGGCCTTCTTTTTATTTAGCGGACTGAAGTCCGCTTTTTCAAGGTCAAGGTCAAATTCAGATAGAAACCTCACCCTTTAGGGCTGGGGAAAGGCTTCGATATTTTACATGTACATTGCAGCAGGCGGAATGAATTCCGCCTCTGGGAATCTATTTTGTCGCCTCACGGCCTTCTTTTTATTTAGCGGACTGAAGTCCGCTTTTTCAGTTCAAAAAATTTATTTTCCATTTTCCATTTTCCTCATTCCTCATTCCACTTTCCACTCTCCACTTTTCACTTTTCACTCTCCACTTCCCACATTCCATAAACTTAAAGACTCACATCTCACAGCTCACATCTCACCACTCAACGACTCAACGACTCACTACTCACCAACTAGCGAACTATCCTAAAAATCCCTTTTCCTTCCACACCTATATAAATCATTCCATCCGGGCCTATTTTTACATTGCGCATACGACCTAAACCGTCTACTAGTTTTTCTCTTTTGGTAACACCTTGGTCGTCTACATAGAGCATTTCTAGGTATTGAAATTTTAAGGAGCCTACTAAATAGTTGCCGTTCCAGTCTGCATAAGCAGCATTATCAAGAATAGCAAAACCACTAGGCGCTATACTAGGTACCCAATAATAGAAGGGTTGCTCCATTCCTTCTTTGGCAGTGCTTTCTGCAAACTCACCACCACCATAATTCTCTCCGTAGCTGATCACTGGCCATCCGTAATTACGTCCGGGTTTTATAAAGTTAATTTCGTCACCACCTTGAGGGCCGTGTTCATGAGCGATGATTTGGCCTGTCTTAGGGTGCGCCGTCATTCCTTGCGGATTTCTATTTCCATAAGTAAAAGCTGCGGTTTTAGCTCCAGGAACATTTACAAAAGGATTGTCTGTTGGAATACGTCCATCGTCATGTATCCTATAGATTTTACCACCATCTCGCTTTAAATCTTGTGGGTTGATATCTCGTTCTCCACGTTCACCAACAGAGAAATACAAGTAACCTTCTGGATCCCATGCAAAGCGACTGCCAAAATGTTGTCCTTTTTTTGTGTTGGGAGTTGCTTTGTAGAGTACTTTAAGATCTATCAATTCATCATTTTTTAAAATGGCACTTGCAATTGCGGTATTCCCTCCCGAGCCCTCACCTTCAGAGCTGGCATAGGAAATATAGATCCTGTTGTTTTTTTTAAAATCAGGATGTACAGTCACATCCAGCAAGCCACCTTGACCGCGTAAGTACACTGCAGGGACTCCAGATATTTCATGTGATCTATTACCGTCAAAGCGGTATAATTTACCTTCCTTTTCTGTGTAGATCAAATCGCTATTAGGCAACCAAGTCATACCCCATGGATTAGTAAGGTCTTTTACAATTGGTATTATTGTATAGTCCTTTTGATCTTCTATAAGAGGAATGTTTTGAGCAGAAGGAACTTGTTGATTGCTTTCAAAGAAAGAAGGAGCATCTTCTAATGTCTGATTAACCGAGAGATCTTCAGTAGAGTCAGAGTTATTCTTACAACCGATGCTTAGAATGATCAAAAGTAGAAGTGGAGAAAATCGTTTCATGATCTGTTATTTAATTTAAAAGTAAATCTTCGACAGTCACAAAACAATAATAAAATGATAAATCCCTTAGCGTTCACTAAGGGATTTATCTGTTTTTGGTGGTTATTAAATTTAAGTGTCTTTTATAAGGAGTAGGGTAGAAGGCTAATTCAAAATAGCTACTGTGTTGAAAAAACACTGTTTCTCCTAGCATAAAAAGAAAGTTCTACTGGCTTCCATGTCTTCATTAAAAGGAAGATTTTCATCTGTAGAGCGATTTCTGGAAAGCATAGGAAAATCGGAGTTCAAGGCTAAAATTTTTATTGAGGTTTTCATGATTGATGTTTTAAGAATTGTTATTTATTTTATCTGTAACGACGTCTGGAGTTCCATGTATCTGAAAAAGTAGCTGCGTTACTTGTTCTGTTGTTTGTCTCTTGGTTTCCGTTTAAAAATCCTATTGAAGCTTTCATAATGTTTTATTTTTGGGTTATACTTAATAGACGATCACTCTTTTCAATTGTTACAGTTAGTTTTATAATTATTTTGAGGTATTTTATTAATTAACTGATGTTCAGAGTATTAAATTGCTAATTATTTTAGCAATAAAAATAAAAAAGCGATTATTATTAGTAAATAATCGCTTTTATGAGGGGTGTTTTGTTGTTGTATAGGGTCAAATTTGTATCAACTACTACTTTTTATTAAAATTTAAGGAGGTAGAACAACAGCTTTGAATTTAATATATCTTCCATTGATTAAGCTATTGTATCATATGATCACGAATCCTAAACCCTTATCCTATGCTTCCTTATGAGTTGGGAAAAGTGATAATAGCTTGTCTCTGGATAAAGAGCTCTTATGAGCTGCTGTTTACCGACAGGATTCTTCAAGAATGAATTTTTAAAACTATAGAGGTACCTACAGTTCAGTTAAAAAGAGGCAAGAGGATTAAAAGATAGATGTACTATTAAATAGCAAGGCTTATGATCCTATTTCCTCCCATAATTTTTCAGAAGTAAGTCTATAGGTACCTACAGATTCCCAAGTACATTCTTCTGGAGAAATGACAGATAAGAAGGGAAGTCCATCTTTACGTCCTTTGTATAAGTGATAAGTTTCTCCTACGATAGGTTCAAAAGAGAATTTAGCTCCGTAAACAAGTTGGTTGTCCTCGTATTTTTTAACCATGGCTTCGTATTGCGCTTTGAGTTGGTCAAATTGGGATTTGATCTCATGGTTGACCTTGTTGATATTGGTCTGTTTCCACGAGGTAATATCTGGAGTAGTGATTTTAGGAGCCGCGACACCACTGGAATAAGGAAGAAGTGCGGCATTATAAGTACCTGTTTCTTCATCGTAAACTACGTAATCTGGCTTTTTCTTTTCACTCATTTGGCAAATTTACAAATTGATAGCTTTTTTTGTGGAAGATTAACATGATTTTCTTAAACAATATAATTAAGGCAGGATGAAGGGTCTCGATTTGAATAATTTATCATTCTACCAAATTACGAATTATACCTCTATATTACTTTAATTGCTGCCATACCTAAAGCATTCATCCACCGTGTTAAGATCTTGAAGCAAGATCAGTTATTTTGATTTGATGTGATCTCGCTTTCGCGAAAGCGTAACAAATATCATCTTATTGCAACTAATTAACTATGACAAACGAAATTAACTATATAGACTTTGAACCTAAAGTAGCTCATAAAAGTTTCTGGAAAGGGAATAATTACGAATCTACTAAGGTGGTTATGGAACGCGTGAATGAATGGGTACGCAAGAATTACAACTCAAAAATTATAAATGTAGAAACACTTCTTGTTCCAGTTTCTGGACATAATAAGAAAGAGCACAATGCCAAAAGACTGAACATGCAAGGTGGGTATGTTTATATGATTGAGGTGGTGAGAGTATGGTATCAATAGGATAGATCTTATATTTGCTACAAAACTGATCTTATGTCCATACCTTGGAAAACTGCTATAGAATTTGAAGATATCACTTATAAAAAATCTAATGGTATCGCCCGTATTGCATTCAATAGACCTGAGGTGCGCAATGCCTTCAGGCCTAAAACTGTGAGCGAACTCATCAAAGCATTTTATGACGCACAAGAAGACCTCTCTATAGGGGTAGTCGTGCTGACTGGTGAAGGACCTTCAAAAAAAGATGGTGGTTGGGCTTTTTGCAGTGGTGGAGATCAAAATGCTCGCGGACACGATGGTTATAAAGATGATTCTGGAACTGGGCGTCTTAATATTCTAGAAGTACAACGCATGATACGTTTTATGCCTAAAGTGGTCATTTGTGCCGTGCCAGGTTGGGCCGTAGGTGGTGGGCATAGTTTACATGTCGTTTGTGACATGACCATAGCGAGTAGAGAACATGGGGTGTTCAAACAAACAGATACTGATGTAGCCAGTGTAGATGCTGGTTATGGAAGTGCATATCTCGCAAAAATGGTGGGTCAGAAAAAAGCACGTGAGATTTTCTTTTTAGGCCGCACCTATTCTGCTCAAGAAGCCATGGATATGGGAATGGTGAATGCTGTAGTACCTCATGATGAACTGGATCAAACCGCATATGATTGGGGACAAGAGATCCTTAAGAAATCTCCAATAGCTATAAAAATGGCAAAATTTGCATTAAACGCTACTGATGATGGTATGGTAGGTCAACAAGTTTTTGCTGGAGAAATGACGCGATTGATCTACATGACCGACGAGGCAAAAGAAGGAAGAGAAGCCTTTTTAGAAAAGCGACCGCCTAATTGGGGGAGTGATCGTTATATACCTTAATTTTTAGTTTTCAGTAGGCAGTATGCAGGTTGATTTGCTCGCTGCGCTCGCAAATGTGAGTAGGCAGTATTTTATAATGGTAACTTTGGAAATTATTTTCCGCACTTGATGCAGAATCCTTTACAGTTCCCGAGAGTTTTAAGGGGAGTTTCCCCCTTTCTTGCATCCGACGAGTGCAACGAGAGGAATGCATAATGTCTTCCCTATACTTAGCTTGTCGAAGTAATGACCATGAGGCAATAAAAGAAAGAGCAACGCGATTCAAAGCTATTTTTCCCTTTGGGGAAATGTCCGCGGGACAATGGGGCTTACGATGCTGGAATGATCGGAAAGTCGATGGATTGAACTTCCGCACTTGATGCGGAGTCCTTTGCAGTTCCCGGTATTTTTTTGACGAGGTTTTCCCTTCTTGCATCCGACGAGTGCAACGGGAGGAATGCATAATGTCCGCAGGACAATGGGGATTGCGATGCTGGAGTTATTTAGAGATCAAAATATCGCAGTGTTATACGACCTCGCTTTCGCGAAAGCCTCACCCACATAGATCTACATCACCACACTACTTTTTACCACATCTTCTATATTGAGTTGTAAATGTTTAGGCAACATATTGTCCCTAGGTAAAACAGCAAGGTGTCGGTCTTCGTTGGAATCAAAAACCTGTTTCAATAAGGGCTGTGGATAGCCTAACTGTTCACAAATATCTTTGATGAGGTCTATATGATGTATGAGGTTATTACTGCCTAGATGAAAGATGCCACGTCGTCTTCTATTGATAATATAATGCAGCTGTTGTACTAATTTGTTAATATGGGTAGCATTGATCACCACATTAGGAAAAACATCCATAGCTTGATTTAATTGAAGCTGGGCTTTTAGTTCATTAATTCGAGGAGAGCCTGCACCGTAAATCATAGGAATGCGGCATATCACATATTTAGAAACAGGCTTGCGCAGTAATTCGTTTTCAATTTTAATTTTAAACCTTCCATAAATACTTTCAGACAGTGTTTTGTCGTATTCGTAACTAGGGTAATTAGTGAAACGATCAAAGACATTTGCGCTGGATAGAAAGATTAGCTTACAGTCATTCTTTTCTATATAATCTGCAATTTCAAAATGCATGCGCACCAGACTAGTAACATTTCCCCTTAGGGCTGTTACTATAAACTTCGGTTTGAGATTATTTAAAAGTATATCGAGACTTTCCATTTCATAATCAAACTGATGAAAATGCTTGTTTTTTTCAAAAGCAGCATGATCCGTTTTGAAAGTTGCATGTACATCAAAAAAGGGTACCAGTTCTTTATAGAGTGCATTACCTATAAAACCGCTACCGCCTAAAATTAAAATTCTACTCAAAAATAAATCTGTTTACTTTTTATAAAAAGGCAATTTAACCACAGTCGCAGAAACTAACTTTTTCCTAATTTGTATGTAAATTTCACTTCCTGGAGCAGCAAAAACAGGGGGTACATATCCCATTCCTATACCTACACCCATAGAAGGAGACATAGTTCCACTAGTAACTATACCTAGATCTTTCTGGCTGCTGTCTTTTATTTCATAACCACCGCGAGGTATCGCTCGATCATCCATTTCAAAGGCAACTAACTTGCGGTCTACACCATTTTCTTTATTTTTTTGGAGTTGCTCATAATTGACAAACGGCTTGGTGAATTTAGTTACCCAGCCTAGTCCCGCTTCAAAAGGAGAAGTGGTTTCATCTATGTCGTTTCCGTAAAGACAGTACCCCATTTCTAGACGTAAGGTATCTCTTGCGGCAAGTCCAGCGGGTTTTATTCCAAAACTTGCCCCTGCTTCAAACACTTTTTTCCAGATTTGTTTTGCATCACTATTTTTACAATAGATTTCAAAACCGCCGGAGCCAGTGTAACCAGTGGCACTAATGATAACGTGCTCAGCACCTGCAAAATCTGCTACTTCAAAATGATAGAATTTTATAGCACTTAAATCTACTGAAGTTAGCGATTGCATCGCTTCTACAGCTTTAGGACCCTGAATAGCAAGGAGCGAGTAATCCTCAGACAGATCTCTTATGTCTGCATTCATGATGTTATGCTTAGAAATATGAGCCCAATCTTTATCTATATTAGAAGCGTTTACAACAAGAAGATACTCGTCTTCTTTCATTTTGTAAACCAACATGTCATCTACTATACCTCCAGTTTCATTAGGTAAATACGCATATTGAGCTCTACCTATAGTAAGTTTTGAAGCATCGTTTGAAGAAACCCTTTGTACCAACTCTAAAGAATTAGGACCACTGATCAAAAATTCTCCCATATGAGAAACATCAAAAACACCTACATGTTCTCTGACGTTTTGGTGTTCTATATTCACACCTTCATATTGAACAGGCATATTATAGCCAGCAAAAGGAACCATTTTTGCTCCTAATGATTCATGAATAGAGGTAAGTGCCGTATTTTTCATCTGTTGATTTTTATAAGGTCAAATGTAGAGTTTTCCCATTAAAACTTCCTAGTTTTTAGGCATTGCAAATTGCTAACTAATTCACAAACCTAAGAAGGGGTATTATTTTGATTTAATTAAATTGCACTATATAAAACGGACCTATTGAAAATTCTAAGCGCACAACAACTGGCAGAGGCTGATCAGTCGACAATTAGCAAGCAGCACATATCTAGTAACGACTTGATGGAACGAGCAGCCACAAACGTTTTTGAAAGAATTCACCAACGATTAAATGCAGCTCCAGTTCCTGTAAAAATATTTTGTGGCATAGGTGATAATGGAGGGGATGGTCTTGCTATCGCTAGACTGATGATGGAGCAGGGTTATCAAGTAACCGTTTATGTAACCAATTGCAGTAAAAAAAGATCGCCTGACTTTTTAGTGAACTATAATCGGATAAAAGAGGTAGCTAAAGACTGGCCCATATTATTGAGTTGTAAAGATGATTTTCCAAAGATAACACCACAAGATATTGTTATAGATGCCATTTTTGGAACAGGAATCAACAGAGCTTTAGACGGTTGGATGGCCGATTTGATCCACTATTTAAATGACTCTAAAGCCTTTAAAGTAGCTATCGATTTACCTAGTGGTTTGTATGCAAATACAGCTCATCAACCAGACGATGCTATTCTAAAAGCAGACCATACCTTTACATTTCAAACACCCAAACTATCGTTTTTTCTTCCTGAAACGGGAAGCTATGTAGGTAGTTTTGAAGTAATCAATATTGGGTTAGATCCAGAATACTTGATGGAGGTTGCTCCTCTAGCAGAGTTAATAGACCGAGAAGCGGCTCAAAACAGGTATAAGCCTCGGGAGAAATTTACTTATAAAGGTGATTATGGTCACGTACTTACTTTTGCTGGTAGTAAAGGTAAAATGGGTGCGGCGGTTCTTTGTGCGGGTGCTGCTATCAATTCTGGTGCTGGAAAGGTAACGGCCTATCTTCCAAAAGAGGGAAATAATATTTTGCAGACTTCCTTGCCAGAAGTAATGACTTTGCAGAGCGATGGAAATGACTTTATTACAGATTTTAATCATAATTTGAAGGCGACTGTTTTGTGTATTGGCCCTGGAATAGGAACAGAGAAGGATACGGTTTCCGCTTTCGCGAAAGCGATACAACAACAAACAACACCTATAGTCGTAGATGCAGACGGTATAGTCATCCTAGTCCAATACCCAGAATTATTAAAAACACTGCCTAAAGACTCTATCTTAACTCCTCATGATGGGGAGTTAAATTTACTTATCGGTGATTGGAATAATAGCTACGAACGACTTGAAAAAGTAAAAGAATTTAGCGATAAATACCATTTAATTATGGTATTGAAAGGTGCGCATACCCAAATAATATCGGGGTCCGATCTATTTATTAACGATACAGGTAATCCAGGAATGGCCACTGCCGGTAGTGGAGATGTTTTAAGTGGCGTAGTTGCTTCTTTTCTAGCGCAGGGATATGATCCAATTACAGCAGCTATTTTCTCTGTTTATATACACGGAGCAAGTGGCGATCTTGCAGCACAGACTTATGCTCATGAAGGTTTAAAGGCATCTGTGATATCAAATTTTATTGGCCCTAGTATACTTCAATTGTTTAGAAATCCACCGGAGGAGCAGCAGTCACAACAATAATTATATATAGTTTCTTCCTTTAGGATGTGATGCTTATTGTAATGATTCTATATTTTAAAACAAAAGTCAGGCGTGTCATCACCTAAGATCAATAGGCTTTATGTGTATTTGATGCTTTTGAAAAGCATCTTTTGTTCCGGTAAATTTAAATTGTAAATGCGATACGAGTATATTTGCATAAGATCCTATGCTACATTATTATACATATTTAAACGAAAACACCACTAAGTGGGTAAGCTTTGTGCATGGCGCTGGTGGAAGTAGTTCTATTTGGTTTCGTCAAATAAGAGCTTTTAAAAAAGAGTTCAATGTTTTGGTATTAGACCTTAGAGGGCATGGAAACAGCAAGCTGGCATTAAAAGACACCTTCAACGAGGATTATACTTTTGATGTCATCACAGACGATATTATTGAAGTTTTAGAGCATTTAAAAATAAAGAAATCTCATTTTATTGGAATTTCCTTGGGGACCATTCTGATCCGTAATTTGGCTGAAAAAAGACAAGATCTAGTGGAGAGTATGGTAATGGGTGGCGCTATCTTGAAATTAAATGTTCGTTCTCAGATATTAATGAGCGTAGGAAATGTTTTTAAATCTGTAGTTCCTTATATGTTGCTCTACAAGTTGTTTGCATTTATTATTATGCCAAAGAAAAACCACAAAGAATCTAGAATTCTTTTTGCAAACGAGGCTAAAAAACTATATCGAAAAGAGTTTATCAGGTGGTTTAAATTAACAGCAGAAATCAATCCTTTGTTGCGTTTATTTAGAGCTAAAGATATTGAAATCCCTACTTTATACGTTATGGGAGCACAAGACCATTTGTTCTTGCCCTCCATTAAAAGAGTGGTAAAAGAACACCTTCAATCTTCTTTGTATGTAGTAGAAAATTGCGGCCATGTTGTCAATGTGGAGCAACCTGAAAATTTCAACATAAAGACTATTAGTTTTTTGAAAGCGATACCTTCTTAAACCAGTTAAAAAAGAAATCAACTTTTAAAGTTCTTACTTGTATAAGTAAGGAGTTATGGTAAATAGCATATTATCTTTCTTATCATTCATTTTACAAAAAATAATTAAGTTGGTAACATTGCTGTAACTGATAAGATTTAATCAGCAATTGCCTAGTGTTCTTTAGAAACATATACCCTGTTGAAATGAAAAAAGGAGTTTATATAATCTTGTTGCTGAATGATCACCAGTTGATTTTTTAAAGATTTATATAATTTAGGTCTGAAATATTCAATATCCTTTATAATATAGGTATAAGAAGAGCGATTGCTTGGATAGAGTAGATCTTTTTGTTTAATATTACATTGTCTAAACAGCCCAAAAATGACACATGAAATTTCTTCCAAAAGATTAAGTTTAAAAGATTTAAATTACATTTCTCAAAATGTTACTGAACTTCAACTATCAGAAAGTTCGCTTCTCGCTGTTCAAGCGTGTAGGGATTATTTAGATAAGAATTTTGGAAGCGTCAACAGCAAGCCTACTTACGGTATTAACACTGGTTTTGGCTCTTTATGTCATACCCCAATAGATAGCATTCACTTAACTCAATTACAGCATAATTTGATCATGTCGCATGCTTGTGGGACTGGTGAGGAAGTGCCTGAAAAAATTGTGAGATGGATGTTGTTTCTTAAGATTCAAAGTTTGTGTTACGGACATAGTGGCGTGAGTGTGGAAGTAGTGCTTCGTTTAATAGATTTTTACAATCACGGTGTTTATCCGGTCATATATGAGCAAGGATCTTTAGGAGCTTCTGGAGATCTTGCACCGCTGGCACATTTAGCATTGCCATTAATAGGTTTAGGAGAAGTAACCTATCAAGGAAAGAGATATACGGGTGAAGAAATTAATAAGTTAAAGGGTTGGAAATCGTTACAACTGCAGTCTAAGGAAGGACTGGCCTTAATTAATGGAACTCAGTTCATGCTTGCTTACGGTGTATTTCTTTCTCTAGAATCTAGAAAGTTATGGTACTGGTCTCACATTACAGCCGCTTTATCTATAGACGGCTTTTCTTGTAGTATGTCTCCATTTGATGAGCGTATTCATTTGATAAGACCTCATAAAGGACAGTTGACGAGTGCTGCGATGATCAGAGAGCTATTAGAAGATAGTGAGATAGCGGTAGATGAAAAACAAAATGTACAGGATCCATATAGTTTTAGATGCATACCTCAAGTTCATGGAGCTACAAAGGATGCGATTGATTATTTTATTAAAACAGTATTAACAGAATGTAATTCTGTAACAGATAATCCAAATGTTTTTCCTGAATCAGACACCATTATTTCTGGGGGTAATTTTCATGGACAGCCGCTGGCACTAGGTTTAGACTTTTTATCTATAGCTATGAGTGAGATAGGAAGTATTAGTGAACGAAGAATATTCCAATTAATGAGTGGTACACGTGAATTACCGCCCTTCTTATGTAAAAATGCAGGTCTGAATAGTGGCTTGATGATTCTGCAATATACAGCAGCAAGCATAGTGAGCCAGAATAAACACTTAGCAAATCCTTCTTCAACAGACAGTATAGTGAGCTCTAATGGTCAAGAAGATCACGTAAGTATGGGTGCAAATGCCGCTACAAAGTCCTATAAAGTTATTGATAATTTAAAAACGGTATTAGCCATAGAATTATTGACCAGTGCTCAAGCTATGGAGTTTCATGTCAAAGACACTTCTAGTTTTTTGAAGTCTATAATATCTATAGTGCGCAGCGTGGTGGAGCCTTATGATAATGATCGTGTGTTGTATAAAGACATACAATTGGCTAAAGAAATAATGGAGTTTACTGAATTAGATATGGATATCATGAATTAGTTCATACGATGGATTAGTAGGATTCCGTTAAAAGTTTCAAGTAGTTCCTTATGAGTCCAATGCAGTGCTTGTTCTTTGGTGGGGAGTGATTTTAGTTTATTAGGTTTAAAAAATCTGCTTTACACAGCTACAGCACTCATGCATGGCATCTTAGTTTCTACCATGCCTATGCAGTAATATTCATCATGCTTTGTATTGTGTAAATGTACCATAGGCTCCATATTATAGCTGTTTTCACGTATACTTGTAGATCCTAATTTGTAATATTCACTGGCTTAAGATATAACAGTTGCAGCCTGCAGATTATTTAATTTTAAATTAAAAGGAATACCCTCTTTTATTCTTCCTGTAATAAACTTAGCTAATCCTTAAACAAAAAAACGCATCTTAAAAATCGCTTTTTAAGATGCGTTGGTATGAACCATTATAGCCTATAAGGTTACTCTGCCGACTGTTCTGTGTCTGGTCTTACAATTTTCACTCTTAACTTGTCGTTTTCCTTGTCAAAATCCATGAATATGGTATCTCCTTCTTGCAGTTGGCTATTTACAATCTCTTCAGCAAGCGTATCTTCGATATACTTTTGGATCGCACGCTTAAGAGGTCTAGCGCCATATTCTTTATCAAAGCCTTTGTCTACAATGTAGTTTTTTGCTTCATCACTCAATGTTAATTCGTATCCTAAATCTTTGATACGAGCAAAGAGTTTTGCAAGTTCAATATCAATGATTTTATGGATATCTTCTTTTTCAAGTGAATTAAAGACAATAACATCATCGATTCTGTTCAAGAATTCTGGAGCAAATGTTTTCTTTAAAGCTGCTTGTATAACACTGCTAGCATTGTCACCTTCTGCTAATTTACGAGCAGCGGTACCAAATCCAACTCCAGAACCAAAATCTTTCAATTTGCGAGCTCCTACGTTAGAAGTCATGATGATAATGGTGTTTCTAAAATCAATTTTCCTTCCTAAGCTGTCTGTTAAGAAACCATCATCTAGTACTTGAAGCAACATGTTGAACACATCTGGATGTGCTTTTTCTATCTCGTCTAGTAAGATTACGGCATATGGTTTACGTCTCACTTTTTCAGTAAGTTGACCACCTTCTTCATAACCTACATATCCTGGAGGAGCTCCTATTAATCTAGAAATAGCAAATTTTTCCATATACTCACTCATATCAATACGAATGAGCGAATTTTCAGAGTCAAAAAGCTCGCTAGCAAGAACTTTTGCTAGTTGTGTTTTACCAACACCAGTCTGTCCTAAGAAAATAAAAGAACCAATAGGCTTGTTAGGATCTTTCAATCCAGCTCTATTACGTTGTATGGCCTTTACAACTTGTTTCACTGCTTTTTCTTGACCTATCACAAGATCTCCGATAGATGCATTAAGGTTACTGAGTTTTTTCATTTCCTTAGTAGCGATACGATTTACAGGTATTCCTGTCATCATACTCACCACTTCAGCTACGTTTTCTTCTGTTACGGTGTCTTTGTGAAGTTTAGAAGCTTCTTCCCAAGCTTGTTGTGCTTCAGCAAGCTGCAGTTCTAGTTTTTTCTCATCATCACGCAGTTTTGCAGCTTGTTCATACTTCTGCTTTTTAACCACGTTGTTCTTCTCTTCCTTAACCTCTTCTAGTTGCTTTTCTATTTCAACGATTTGATCAGGAACTTCTATATTGTTGATGTGAATACGGGAGCCAGCCTCATCCAAAGCATCAATAGCTTTGTCTGGTAAAAAACGATCTGTCATATAACGGTTGGTAAGCTTCACACAAGCATTAATAGCTTCTGGAGTATACTCTACGTTATGATGTTCTTCATATTTACCTTTGATGTTATTCAAGATTATAATTGTTTCTTCTACCGAAGTAGGTTCTACCATAACCTTTTGAAAACGTCTTTCTAACGCGCCATCTTTTTCAATACTATTTCTGTATTCGTCTAGTGTTGTTGCGCCTATACATTGAATCTCTCCGCGAGCTAACGCAGGTTTAAACATGTTAGATGCATCTAGGGAACCAGCGGCTCCACCAGCGCCTACTATGGTATGAATTTCATCTATAAAAAGAATAATATCTTCATTCTTCTCTAATTCATTCATAACCGCTTTCATGCGTTCTTCAAACTGACCTCTGTATTTAGTTCCAGCTACTAGACTGGCTAAGTCTAGTGTGATAACTCTCTTATCAAAAAGAGTACGAGATACTTTTTTCTGAATAATCCTCAAGGCAAGCCCTTCAGCTATGGCACTTTTACCAACACCGGGTTCTCCTATTAATAAGGGGTTGTTTTTCTTTCGTCGACTCAAAATTTGAGACACGCGTTGTATTTCTTCTGCACGTCCTACTACTGGATCTAGTTTGTCATCTTCGGCCATTTTAGTTAAATCACGACCAAAATTGTCAAGAACAGGAGTTTTAGATTTTTTATTAACCTTTTTATCACCGCTAGGAGAGAAGAGGTTTTCTTTACTACTATCTTGCATATCGTCTCCAGAGTCATCGTCACTTAAAGATTGTGCGCTCACATCTTCTACATAACCATCTTCTTGCGAAAGGATCATTTTAAATTCATCCTTTACATTATCATAATCTACTTTAAGCTTGTTTAAAAGTTTTGTAGTAGGGTCATTTTCATTACGTAGAATACATAATAATAGGTGTGCTGTATTGATAGAAGTGCTTTGAAAAAGTTTTGCTTCTAAAAAAGTGGTTTTGAGTGCGCGCTCTGCTTGTCTGGTTAGATGTAAATTCTTTTTCTCATTTATTGCAGTAGATATATTGGGGTTTGCTGGGCTGAGTATTTCAACTTTACGACGCAAACTGTCTAGATCTACAGATAAATTAGTTAAAATCTCTATCGCTTTTCCATCTCCATCGCGCAGTAATCCTAACATTAAATGTTCTGTACCTATAAAATCATGACCTAATCGCAAGGCCTCTTCCTTGCTATAGGCGATGACGTCCTTTACTCTTGGTGAAAAATTATCGTCCATATCGCTTCTTTCGTTTAAATGTATTGAATTTATTCTTTCAAAAAGCATTCCGTACTGTAAAAAAGGGTTAATACTTTGTTCGCTTTCGCGAAAGCGTAACTAGAACTCTTGTTTACCCCAATATTTAGACTCTTAAAACTTATCCACATGAAGGGATTAAAAGTGTTAATAAAAACAGCTCATAATGAGTATCTAAGCCTTATTAATACTAGGGATTTACTTAAATTGCTAGTTGTTAAAATAACTAATTAATATAATCTGATTTACATGGCAGATGGAGAAAAGTTAATCCCGATAAACATCGAGGATGAAATGAAGTCAGCATACATCGATTACTCGATGTCAGTCATAGTGTCACGTGCACTGCCAGATGTGCGAGACGGACTAAAACCAGTACATAGACGAGTTCTTTTCGGGATGTATGAACTGGGTGTGCTTTCTAATAGAGGTTACAAAAAAAGTGCGAGAATAGTAGGAGAAGTTCTTGGTAAGTATCACCCACATGGGGATACTTCTGTTTACGACGCCATGGTACGTATGGCTCAAGAATGGTCATTGCGTTACATGATGGTAGACGGTCAAGGTAACTTCGGTAGTGTGGATGGAGATCCACCGGCAGCAATGCGTTATACAGAGGCAAAAATGCGCAAGATATCTGAAGAGATGCTTGCAGATATTGATAAAGAAACGGTTGATACACAACTTAACTTTGACGATACCTTATCAGAGCCTACTGTCTTACCTACTAAAATACCTAACCTTCTCGTGAATGGTGCCAGCGGTATAGCTGTAGGTATGGCTACTAACATGCCGCCACACAACTTGACAGAAGTCGTTGATGGTACTATAGCTTATATTGAGAATAATGATATCGAGATCGATGAACTCATCACTCATATCAAGGCTCCAGATTTTCCTACTGGAGGTATTATTTATGGCTATGATGGGGTGAAAGACGCTTTTCACACAGGACGTGGGCGTATAAAAATACGTGGTCGTGTAAGAATTGAAGAAGTTAAAGGCCGTGAATGTATCTTAGTAGATGAGTTGCCTTATCAGGTCAACAAGGCTGATATGATTAAGAAAACAGCCGATCTTATTAACGATAAAAAACTAGAAGGAATCGCCTCTATAAGAGATGAGTCTGACAGAAACGGAATGCGTATAGTTTATGTTCTTAAACGTGATGCTATTCCTAATATCGTTATCAATAAACTATATAAGCATACGGCACTTCAATCTAGTTTTAGTGTCAACAACATTGCTTTGGTAAAAGGACGTCCTCAGTTGCTCAATGTAAAGGAGATGATCCATTACTTTGTTGAGCACAGACATGATGTAGTCGTTAGAAGAACGGTCTATGAACTGCGTAAGGCAGAAGAAAGAGCTCATATTCTTGAAGGATTGATTATTGCAAGTGATAACATAGATGAGGTTATTGCTTTGATACGATCTAGTAGTAACGGTGAAGAAGCCCGCGCAAAATTAATAGAGCGTTTTGAGCTTTCAGAAATACAAGCTCGCGCAATAGTTGAAATGCGATTGAGACAGCTTACCGGACTGGAACAAGATAAACTACGCACAGAGTACAGTGAGTTGATGGATACTATTACTGATTTGAAAGACATTCTGGAAAAGAAAGAACGTCGTATGCAAATCATTAAGGAGGAACTTATCGAGGTAAGAGAGAAGTTTGGAGATGAGCGTCGCTCTCAGATAGAATATGCCGGTGGCGATGTAAGTATAGAAGATATGATCCCAGATGAGCAGGTAGTGATCACTATTTCTCATGCAGGTTATATTAAAAGGACAAGCCTTACGGAATACAAAACCCAAAATCGCGGTGGAGTAGGACAAAAGGCAAGTACTACTAGGGATGAAGACTTCTTAGTAGACCTCTTTGTAGGAACTAACCACCAGTACATGTTGTTCTTTACAGAAAAAGGAAAATGTTTCTGGATGCGTGTTTATGAAATTCCAGAAGGAAGTAAAACTTCTAAAGGTCGCGCTATTCAAAACTTGATCAATATTGAGCAGGATGATAATGTGAAATCAGTTATTTGCACCCAAGATATTAAGGACGAAGAGTATATCAATAGTCATTTTGTGATTATGTGTACTAAGAAAGGTGTGGTTAAGAAAACATCTCTCGAGCAATATTCTAGACCTAGATCCAACGGTATCAATGCCATCACTGTTAGAGACGGAGATACACTTCTAGAGGCAAAACTCACTACTGGAGACAGTCATGTTATGTTAGGTCTTAAGAGTGGTAAAGCCATTCGTTTTGATGAATCTAAAACACGCCCTATGGGTAGAAATGCCAGCGGAGTTCGTGGAATTAGATTGTCTCATGAAGATGATGAGGTGATAGGAATGGTAGCGGTTAATGATATGGACTCTAATATTCTTGTCGTATCAGAAAAAGGATATGGAAAACGTTCCAGTCTTGACGATTACAGGGAAACCAATCGCGGAGGAAAAGGTGTGAAAACCATCTCAGTTACAGAGAAAACTGGTGGTCTTGTAGCCTTAAAGAACGTAAGCGATGAAGATGGCTTGATGATTATCAATAAATCTGGAGTTGCGATACGTATGAATGTGGCCAACTTAAGAGTAATGGGACGCGCAACACAAGGAGTACGTTTGATTAATTTAAAAGGAAACGATTCTATTGCTGCAGTAGCTAAAGTTGTCAAAGAGGAAGAGGAAGAAGAAGAAATAGCATCTGAGGATGGTGTAGTTTCTGAAGCTCAAGACACAGATACTACTGTTGTAAACGATGATAGTGAAGAATAATAAAATTTATAGTATGAAACTTAAATTAACAATACTTTTTCTGGCTGTAGCTTCTTTAGCTATGGCTCAGAAAAGGGAAATTAGAAAAATTGAGAAAGCAATAGAATCAAATGATTCCTCCGAGGCCGTTAAGGAGTTTAACTCTATAAACGAAAGTGAAGTAGACGCTAAATACGAAGGAGCGTATTCCTTTTATAAAGCAGCAACGACTATTGGTGTCTCAGGAGAAAGCAATGCTTCAGAGGAAGAGCTTTATGAATCCTTAGATCTTATTAAAAAGGCCGTAAAATTAGGCTATGATAATGAAGAATTATTCACTTCATTTGAAACTAAGGCAAAAGAACGATTGTTCAGCCTTGCAAATGAAAAGCTTAAATCTAATGACACCAAAGGAGCACTAGTCATTGTGAATTATTTATCAGATGCTGATACTTCTAACTTGACCATGTATTATAATGCTGCAAGGCTAGCTTATCAAGCCGGAGAATTTGATACAGCCAAAGAAAAGTATCAAACGCTCATAGATAAAGAGTATACAGGTGAAGAGGTTACTTATACAGCAGTAAAAATAGCTAATCAAACGGAGGAGAAGTTTCCTAGTAAAAGGTTGCGTGATTTTTCTGTCACTACCTCTAAGACATATACTAATCCTAAAGATATCAAATCAGCTTCTCAAGTAGGTAGTATTGTGACTAACTTGGTTTGGCTTTATAAGAATGAAGGGGATATGGATAAAGCAAATGGCACTTTTGAGAATGCTCTAATAAAGCATCCAAGCGATGAGTCTTTAAAATTTGCCATGGCTGATATATACTTGACACTAGAAATGATGGACGAGTATAAGGAAGCAACAGAAAGTCTTACACAAGAAGTTAAGGACCCAAAGGTTTATGATAACCTTGCTATTTCTGCACTAAATACAAAGGATTATGACCAAGCAATAAAGTATTATGAGCTGAGTATTGGAATAGCGCCTAATAACTTTGTTGCGCAAGCTAATTTAGGTCTTTCTTATGTAGAGAAAGGGAATTTAGAATCGACTTCCGCTAAGGATCAATTGGAGCTATATAAAAATGCTATTGCTTGTTATGAAAAAGCTCATCAGTTAAAGCCAGAAGATAAAACAGTAATTAGCACATTAATTAGTTTATACGGTGTCTTTGATATGAGTGATAAGGTTGCAGAAATGAAAGCCAAATTGTAATGTTGATTCGGGTTACTTATTAAATCGCTTTCGCGAAAGCATCATAAAAAAAGCTCTTAGATGAATATCTAAGAGCTTTTTTTATAATTTCTTTAAAAAAAATCAAATGATTTTCTTGATCATTCTCAGTTTATGAGTATGTATATTCTTTTCTATATTGAATATACCGCTTTGATCTAGTCGATCTATACGAACTTTACCATGAGCATGAATAATATAATTATCGCTCATAATGATGCCTACGTGAGTGATCTTTCCTTCGTGATTGTCAAAGAAAGCCAAATCTCCAGGTTCAGATTCTTCTATAAAACTAAGAACCTCACCTTGTGTTGCTTGCTCGCTAGCATCTCTTAAAAGATCAGAACCGCTCAACCTGTATATAAGTTGGGTAAAACCACTACAGTCTATTCCTAGTGGTGTTCTTCCGCCCCACAAATAAGGTGTGTTTAAAAAAAGTAATGCGTTATTTATAAGTAGAGATTTACTAAAATGAATCTTAGCAGTATCAATTGGAAACAAGTCGTGTAAGAAATTAGAAGAACTCACTTGAGCACCAATGGTTATGGTGCTCAAGGTATGGTCTTCATGTGTAAGGTGTGCAATTAAATCTTTAGAATAATAGTTATCTTCTTTTAGTAAGTGATGATACTCTTCTGCTTCGATCTCTTGGAACTGCTTGTTGTCTATCCAGCCTTCATAATTATCATGAGCCAGTCTTATTTTAGACCACTTTTTTCTACTCTCTATAATTTTAAAGATTTCTCCGTAGAGTACTTGAGACACCATTTCACTGGCATCACTAGTTTCAGACCTTAAAGGAGCAATAGAAATCGGACAGATACCGTATCTCATAAAACTTAATTAAGATTGTAAGATTATAGCACTAGCGCCACCACCACCATTGCAAATGGCAGCTGCTCCTATAGTTCCGTTTTCTTGTTTGAGAACACTCAAAAGTGTAGTTACAATTCTTGCTCCACTGCATCCTAATGGATGGCCTAATGATACGGCTCCTCCATAAACGTTAACATTTTTATCTTCAAGGCCTAGGATTTTCATATTAGCAAGACCTACTACTGAAAAAGCTTCATTAAACTCAAAGTAGTCAACATCTCCTAAATTAACACCTGCTTTTTTAAGCGCTTTGGGTAATGCTTTAGACGGGGATGTAGTGAAATACTTAGGTTCTTGAGCAGCATCAGCATAACCTATGATAGTTGCAAGTGGCACTAAACCTAGTTCTTGAGCTTTTTCTTCACTCATCAACACTAAAGCTGCCGCGCCATCATTAATAGTAGATGCATTAGCAGCAGTTACGGTGCCATCTTTTGAAAATGCGGATCTAAGAGCAGGAATCTTTTCCAATTTCACATTGGTAAACTCCTCATCAATGGAAACAATAACATCATCTCCTCTTCTTTGTGGAACATTAACAGGAACCACTTCATCGTTAAATTTACCATTTTCCCAAGCGGCTTTAGAGCGTTGATAGGATTGAATGGCAAAGTTATCTTGATCTTCTCTTGTGAAATTATGATCTGTAGCACATAGATCTGCGCAAGTTCCCATGGCTTCCTGACTGTAAGCATCAACGAGACCGTCTTTTTGCATTCCGTCTATTAGGGTAGAAGGACCAAACTTCTGTCCAGTTCTCATTTGAACATAATGAGGAATCATGCTCATGTTTTCCATTCCACCAGCTACAACGACGTCGTTATCGCCTAGTGCGATAGATTGCGCAGCCATCATAATAGTTTTCATTCCGCTAGCACACACCTTATTTATGGTAGAAGCAGGGGTACGAGCGTTAATCCCAGCTCCTATAGCAGCTTGTCTTGCTGGTGCTTGTCCATTGCCAGCTTGGACTACATTCCCCATCAATACCTCATCAACATGATTAGGGTCTAATGAAATTTTATCTAATGCCCCTTTAATGGCTATGGCTCCTAATCTTGTCGCTGGAACAGAAGATAAATTACCCATAAAACTTCCTATAGGCGTTCTAGCATAAGATACAATGACTACTTTTTTCATGACTCTATTTTTCTTTGCAAAAATAATGATTTTAATAAGCAATTCATAGAGTTCCTTGAATGCATAAATCAATTGTTTTCATTATATAATTGTATTTTAAAAGTATAGTTGTTAATTTGTTTTATACAGCGCAAGATGAATAGACTATATAATTATCAAAATGTTATTTATAGAATAATTTTGTTATGCTTTTGCACAGCACTAACAGTCTATATATTTCCTAATAATAATCGTTTTAAATACGATTACAACCAAGGAGAACCTTGGGACTATGAAACTTTGTACGCCCCTTTTTCATTTCCTATAGAGAAAGATGAAAATGCTCTTTTAAACGAGAGGCAAAGTGTTTCAGATAAAGCGCCACATTATTTTAAAATTGATCCGGCTGTTGAAAAAAATGTGCGTAACAACTGGTCCAATAGATATTCTATAAAAAGTGGTGATTTATTGTCAGCGAAGGATCTTAAAAACATAGACACGGAAGTAAGTAAAATATTTTCCGAGATTTATAAAGTAGGCTATTTAGAATCACCATTAGATGTAGAAGAAAACCAACTTGTTTTAATAGAGTTTAATAACGAATTAAAATCGGCTATCTATGGTGATTTGCACAAGCCTGAAGATTTAGGTCAACTTTTAAATGATCGGGTAGGGCAGTTAAATACAGGTAGCTTCAACAGAAGAGAATTGATAGCAGACCTTTTAGAGGTGATACAACCCAATATCACCTATGATAAGGAGTTAACAGATTTAGCGATTAACGAGGAGTTAAATAAAATTCTAACTACTCGAGGAGTGGTTTCTCAAGGAGCCAGGATCATCGCTCAGGGAGAGATCGTTGAAGGAGAAAAGTTGCAAGTACTCAACACGCTCAACAACACCTATAAATCTCAAACGTGGACCGATTCACAGTACAATTGGAAGCTTGGGGGTTATATCATATTAGTGGGTATGGCTTACACCATGTTGATCTTGTTTTTATGGAGGTATAGGAAATCCATTTTTGAAAACTTTAGAAAGCTTTTCTTTATATTTTTCAACATCTTAGTAGTGGTTGTTTTAACCGCAACGGTAGTAAATATTGATATTCAGTACATCTATGTCGTCCCTGTTTGTATTTTACCTTTAATCTTAAAAGCCTTTTTTGATGCGAGATTAGGCTTGTTCACTCATGTGATTGCTATTTTTATTTTAAGTTTTATTGTGCCTAATAGTGACGAGTATTTATTTTTACAAATGATGGCTGGGATTGTAACCATTCTCTCCAATAATGAAATTTATAAGCGAGCCAACTTATTTCTTACCGTAGCCCAAATAATAGGAATATATTTTCTTTCCTATTTTGCCTTTTATGCTATTAATCAAGGAGGTGTTGCTGGTTGGGAGTGGAGTAGGTTAGGTTACTTTGTGCTCTGTGGTCTGGCGATGCTTTTTGTTTGGCCTTTGATATACATCTTTGAAAAGGTTTTTGGTTTAGTAAGTGATGTGTCCCTTTTAGAATTAAGCGATACCAATTCAAAACTTTTAAAGGCTTTATCTAATAAGGCTCCTGGTACATTTCACCATTCTTTAAACGTAGCTAATATTGCAGAAACTGTCGCAAATGAAATAGGAGCAAACGCAATGTTAGTGCGTGTAGGAGCTCTTTATCACGACGTCGGTAAAATGACTAATCCGACTTATTTTACAGAAAACCAAGGTAGTGGTATAAACCCGCATAATGATTTAGATCCGGAAGATAGTGCGAGAATCATCATTGACCATACCCTTAATGGTATTGAGATTGCCCGTAAATACAACTTACCAGACCGTATCATCGACTTTATAAGAACTCACCATGGAGATAGCTTGGTGTATTATTTTTATGCCCAAGCAAAAGAAGGTAATCCAGAGGTTTCAAAGGATAACTTCCGTTATCCTGGTCCAAAGCCTTTTAGTCAAGAAACAGCTATACTTATGATTGCCGATAGTGTAGAGGCAGCTTCTAAAAGCATCAAGAATCCAACTTCTGTCAAGATAGACAACTTAGTAAATAAAATTATCGAAGGTCAGGTAGAAAGTGGTCAGTTTCTCAACGCAAATATTACCTTTAAACAGATAGAAACAATTAAAGCTGTGATTAAAAAGAAGTTAGCGAGCATCTATCATTTACGTATAGAATACCCTGAATAATTTATTGAAAAAATCTTCATTTTTGTTTGTGGAAATATAAAGTTCGCTTACATTTGCAACCGCTTTCAGAAATGGAGTAAGTTCTTTAAAATTTAGGAGAGGTGCCAGAGTGGTAATGGAGCAGTTTGCTAAACTGTCGACGGGCAACCGTCGCCAGGGTTCGAGTCCCTGTCTCTCCGCAACTTAACCCTTTTAATATCTGAAAAAGTATTAATTTTAAAGGTTAAAAATCAGTTCCCGAACTGATATAAAAAAAATCGGGGTGTAGCGTAGCCCGGTCATCGCGCCTGCTTTGGGAGCAGGAGGTCGCAGGTTCGAATCCTGCCACCCCGACTAAAAGTTATATTGCTTTTACAAACCGTTTTCATTTTATTATGAAGACGGTTTTTTTATTTTACATTCTAAGCATACTGCCTAAAATGTTTTTGTAATTCTTACGACAGGATTAAATGGAGTACGTCTCCTTGTTCTACTCGCCTCTCTTTTTAAGATTTATAAGATCATTATCTCGTTTTCGCGAAAGCGAAATACTCACCATCTATATGATATTTAAGAATTGTTTGCTATTTCAAAAGAAGCATTTAATGTAAATTGCAGTGAAATAATTAGTTCAATGCAAAGAGATCTTCAAAACTTACGTAAATCTTACGAAAAGGATGCCTTACTGGAAAAAAACCTACCAGAAACCCCTTATCATTTATTTGATACCTGGTTTCAGGAAGCCAAATCATCTATAGAAGTTGATGAGGCAAATGCGATGAGTCTTTGTACTCTAGGTGTTGATGGTTTTCCTAAATCACGTATCGTACTCTTAAAGGAGGTTCTAGAAGGGAAGTTTTTGTTTTATTCCAATTATACTTCAGAAAAAGGAGTTGCTATGGAAGCCTATGATAAAGTAAGTCTTCATTTTTTTTGGCCGTCATTAGAACGTCAGATTATAATTAAGGGAAATGTAAAAAAGGTCTCTAGAGAAAAGTCCTTAGATTATTTTCATTCTAGACCACGAGGCAGCCAGATTGGGGCATGGACCAGCAATCAAAGTAGCGCTATTATGTCACGTGAAAAATTAGAGGAACAGCTACGTCATTTTGAAGATAAATTTAAAGATCAAAACATACCATTACCAGAATTTTGGGGTGGATATGACTGTGATCCTGTGAGTTTTGAATTTTGGCAAGGAAGACCTAATAGACTTCACGATCGTATTTTGTTTGAATTAGAAAATGACCGTTGGACTTTTAAAAGATTACAACCTTAATGAAGCGATTAATAGTTATAAGGCACGGTAAATCAACTTGGGAACTTCAGGTGAGAGATCACGATCGCGTATTGACACAACGTGGTATTGACGATGCTCATCTTATAGGTGAAGCATTAAAAGATTTGGATTTAAATCCAGATCAAATATGGACCAGTACTGCGGCGAGAGCAATGCAAACAGCGACTTTAGTTAGTGAGTACATCAACTACAGTCTTTCAAAACTCGAGCTTAAAAGAGAATTATACACCTTTAGTAGTGATGAATTGATAAGTGTCATCTCTACTGCACAGGACGCCGTAGAAACCCTCGTTATCTTTAGTCATAACCACGGAATAACAGATCTTGTCAATGATTTGGGAAGCACTAGATTTGACAATGTGCCTACCACAGGAGTTGTAGCTATAGATTTTGATTCCAACTCTTGGTCTTCTCTAGGTAAAGGCATTACTAAATTTCATTTTTTTCCTAAATTGCTAAAATGAGTAAATATTATAATAGAGACTTGAGCTGGTTGCGATTTAACGCAAGAGTATTACAAGAAGCAAGCGATAAAAATGTGCCGCTTATTGAGCGCTTGAGATTTTTAGGGATTTTTTCAAATAATTTGGATGAATTTTTTAAAGTTCGCTATGCGACCATACAGCGCATTCAAAGAGCTGGAAAGAACGCTACCAAATCTTTAGGAGGAATCAGTGCAGAAGATTTGTTACAGGAAATCAATCAAATGGTTATCGTTGATCAAGCTCATAGTTTTAACGTACTAGCAGAGCTGGAAGATGAACTCAAAAAAGAAAATATCAGTCTGGTAGATGAGACAGAAGTGCTTTCTGAACATGAAGACTTTATAAGAAACTACTTTAATGAAAAAATAAGTCCAGCGATAGGTACCATAATGATTAACGATGAGGTAGATTTCCCACATTTGAGAGATGGGTACGGTTACCTCGCTGTGCGTATGCTCATGACCGATAACAGTATCAGGTACGCCCTTATAGAGAAGCCTAAGTATTTGAATAGATTTGTAGTCTTACCTCAAATAGATGGTGATCAAAGGCAATACATCATTCTCATTGATGACTTGATCAGACACCGTATGCATTATATCTTCAATATTTTTGATTATAAGGAAATTGAAGCACACATGATTAAGGTGACATTAGATGCAGAGCTGGATATGGAACTGGACCTTAAGAAAAGTCTATTAGAAAAAATACGTCGTAGTGTTCACGATCGTAAGGATGGAGATCCAGTGCGATTTGTTTACGACCGCCATATTCATAAAGATACGTTACATCTTATCATGAAGAAATTACAAATTGATAACCACGATAGTATTATTCCAGGGGGGAGGTATCACAACAGAAGAGATTACTTGAAGTTTCCCAGTCTAGGAAGAACAGATTTACTCTATGAAAAACTACCGGCCTTACCTATTAAAGATGTAAAAATTAGAGGTTCTCTTTTAGAACGAATAGCGAAAAAAGACATCCTTCAATACACGCCTTACCACACATTTGCTAATACCATTAAGTTTTTAAGAGAAGCGGCTCTTGATCCTCAAGTGAGGACCATTAAAATAACTATTTATAGACTGGCTGAAATATCGCAAATAGCAGGGTCATTGATTAACGCTGTAAAAAACGGAAAAAAGGTTACTGTTTCTATAGAGCTACAAGCTAGGTTTGATGAGCAAGCCAATATCAATTATGCAGAGTTAATGCAGGAAGAAGGTATTCATATGATATTTGGGGTTCCAGGACTGAAAGTACATTGTAAAGCTTGTTGTATCACTCGTGAAGAAGAGGGTAAAATTGTGAGATACGGTTTTATATCCACAGGTAATTTTAATGAATCCACCGCTGGGATTTACACCGACTATACCTTGTTTACAGCAAATCGCAAGATTTTGAAAGAAGTGGAGCGAGTCTTTGATTTCTTTGAAGTCAATTACCGTCAGCATCGATATAAACACCTACTCGTTTCTCCTAATTACCTCAGAAATGGAATTGAACGATTAGTTCGTCGAGAGATCGCTTTCGCGAAAGCGGGAAAATTTGCAAAAATGCGTATCAAAGTAAATTCTTTCTCAGATTTTAAAATGATCGATTTATTCTATGAGGCCTCTAATGCAGGTGTTCAAATAGAATTGATCGTGAGAGGAATTTGCTGTCTTGTTCCAGGTGTGAAAGGAATGAGTGAGAATATTAAGGTGATAAGTATTGTCGACCGATTTTTAGAGCATCCTCGGGTGTATAGATTTTATAATCAAGGGCAAAACGACCTCTATATATCTAGTGCAGATTTTATGGGACGTAATCTAGATAGCCGTGTAGAAATTGCTTGTCCTATATACGATGAAGATATCAAGGCCGAGATTATAGCCACCATGGATATATGTTGGAGTGATAATGTGAAAGCAAGAGAAATATGTGGCGAACAACTTAATAATTATGTGGTTAACGATGCACCAGCAGTAAGATCTCAATATGCCACATATGAGTTTTATAAAAATCAAATCACAAAGTAATGGCATTTGAAATAAGAAAATATGGAGCTATCGATATAGGGACTAATGCTATTAGATTGCTAATTGCAACCATAACTTTATATAATGATGAGCCACCAGTTTTTAAAAAAACAAGCCTGATTAGGGTGCCGGTAAGACTAGGTCAGGATGTATTTACTACAGGTAATATTTCCAAAGAAAATATTTCTCGTATGATAGATGCTATGAAATCCTATCAGTTATTAATGGGCGTTCACAAAGTGAAATCTTATAAGGCTTATGCTACTAGTGCCATGCGAGAAGCAAAGAACGGTAAAGATGTCGTAGCACTCATTGAAAAGGAATCTGGAATTCATATAGATATCATTGACGGGTCTCACGAAGCGGCTATTATCGCAATGACAGATTTACATGCAGTGATTGATGAAAGTAAAGTATTCCTCTATGTAGATGTAGGTGGCGGTAGTACTGAGTTTACCCTATTTGCATACGGTAAAGAAATCGTATCCAGATCTTTTAAAATAGGAACGGTACGATTGATTAATGATATGGTCAACAAAACACTTTGGGATGAGGCTCAGCAGTGGATCAAAGAGGTGACAGCTCCTTACGAGCGCATTGATTTAATAGGTTCTGGTGGTAACATTAATAACATCTTTAAAAGTAGTGGTAAAGCGATAGGTAAGCCGCTCTCTTACTTTTATTTGGCTAATTACTACGAGCAACTACAAAATTATAATTATGAAGAGCGAGTGTACCACCTGAACTTGAATCACGATAGGGCAGATGTTATTATACCCGCTTGTCGTATCTATTTAAGAGCTATGAAGTGGAGCAGAGCTAAAAACATATATGTTCCTAAGATAGGTCTGACTGATGGTATTATTAAATCCATATACAATACCGACAAAGGATAATAGTATAGGGTTTTAATGGACACCCTTTCGTGGAGCCCTACTTTACATTTAGGTCCTTGTTATATAAAAGACAACGCTACGATAGTTATGAAAAAACTTTTACTCTTTGTATTTATAGTTTCGTGCACAACTATGATGCATGCTCAAGCTTCTGGTGCTAGTTCTTATGGTTTCCGTTTTGGAGTAAATTACTCTTCATTATCTGGTGATGTTGTATCTGCTGACTATAATAGTAGAATAGGTTTACACGCTAATTTCTTAGCTGAAATTCCTTTGAATACTATTTTTTATTTACAACCAGAAATAGGCCTCTCGGCTTTGGGTGTGAATGAAAACGAAATAGGATTAGACAATGGTGATATAGTACCATTAAAGACCAACTGGTTGCAAGTAGCTGTTCTCGCTCATTTAAAAATAGGTCATCGTGCTTTTGTTCTCGTTGGTCCACAAGCTGGTGTCAACGTCACTGAAAGAGATCAAAATGACTATTACAACTATGATTTTGATGCAGTTGTAGGCATTGGTTATAGGATTAACGAAAACTTAGGTGTAGACCTGCGTTACGGTTATGGGCTTTCTAATGTTTTTGATAAAGAATTTGCAACTGTGTCTGATGCGAGCAATAGGTGGTTGCAATTAGGAGTTGCTTATAAGTTATAAATACCGCTTCCATTTATATACAAAAAAGCCTCTTATAAAGAGGCTTTTTATGTTTAGTATATTTTCTTAGTATTAAAAATCTAAATCAAAGGTTCTTCTCAATAGGTCAACAGCAGGGTTTTTCTCTACTAGTTTTGTGAACTTATCTTGGTCTGTATAAACATATTTTTTAGTAACGCTTTTATCTACTGCTATTTCAAAGTCTATAAGGTAGTTGTTCAACTCTCGTTTTAAGTATACTAGGATTTGCCCTTGTGATTTCTCGAGATCTTCCTTCATGGATTTGTTAGGAAAACGCAACATCACCGTGGTACCTCTAAGAATAGGTTGGTCTGCATTGATGATACTGGCTAGAATAAGCTGTCCTCTTTCTTTAAGATGTTCTACATATTTGGCCCATACCAGGCTTAATTGCTCTTGAGTAAACACTTCCTCTGGCAGTTGATGTTGTGCTACTTTTTTACCTTGTTGTTGAGCTATATGAGTGTTTTTCTCCTCTATTCCTTGGATAGAAAGGCCACTTATCTTTTTCTTGCTTTTATCAAGTAAAGCTTTTCGTTTCTCTTCAAGAGATGCTGATATCGCAGGAGTTGGTATTTCGGTAGCGACCTCTTCCTCTTTTTCTTCCAGTTTCTCTTCTCCACCTGAAGGGTTTGCTGCATTTTCAGGAGTATCATAAGTAGTGGAATCCTCCTGTACTTGAGGACTTGTTTCCTGCATAACTATTTCCACCTCTTTCTTTTCTTCCTTTACTTTAGGAGAAGTAGGTAAAGAAGAAAGGCTTGGGTTTACAGTAGTGTGTTCAAATTGGACTGCCGGTATGATGTACTTTACATCATTTTTTTTTTCTCCATCAGAAGTGATGGAGGCAAGTTGCATAAGAGTTAATTCTATCAGAAGCCGCTGGTTGCGACTGGATCGATAATTAAAATCGGCTTGATTTGCTATTTCTATACATTGTCTTAAAAAAGGAAGGTCTACTTTTTTAGATTGTTCTAAGTACTTTGCTTTTGTTTTTTCTCCTACTTCTAGTAGTGCAATGGTACGCTCATCTTTACCAACCATCAGGTCTCTAAAATGAGAAGCCAGACCGCTTACAAAGTGCTGTCCGTCAAAACCTTTTGCCATGATCACATCATAGTCCACTAACAATTGCGGGATGTTATTTTCCAGCAATAAATCAGTCATATTAAAGTAAGTATCCCTATCAAGAACATTTAAATTTTCGGTAACAGCTTCTACAGTGAGCTCTTTTCCGGAAAAACTGACCACACGGTCAAAAATGGAAAGGGAATCCCTTAAGGCACCATCAGCTTTTTGAGCAATAATCTGTAGGGCATCTTCCTCAGCATTGATCCCTTCCTTTATAGATATGCGTTTTAAATGCTCGCGCATAGCGCTCACTGTAATGCGTTTAAAGTCAAATATTTGACAACGGGAAAGTATCGTTGGAATAATTTTATGCTTCTCTGTTGTTGCAAGAATAAAGATCGCATGTGCAGGCGGTTCTTCTAGAGTTTTAAGAAAGGCATTAAAGGCCGCATTAGAAAGCATGTGTACCTCATCAATAATATAAATCTTGTATTTACCTACTTGTGGAGGGATACGCACTTGGTCTACAATACTTCTTATCTGGTCTACACCATTATTAGAAGCGGCATCTAATTCAAAAATATTAAAGGCAAAATCCTCATCTGCATCATAATCACCACTTTCATGGTTGATCTTTTTTGCAAGAATTCGGGCACAAGTTGTTTTTCCAACACCTCTAGGACCTGTAAACAGTAGCGCTTGCGCTAGGTGATTGCTTTTTATTGCATTCTCCAGCGTCTTTGTAATAGCGCCTTGACCTACGACATCTTCAAAGGTTTCAGGACGGTATTTTCTAGCCGATACTATAAATGGTTCCATATGTCAAAGATACTTTTCTATGATCTTTTAGATCGGCTTTCTAAGCCTATAATTTCTGTGAATTATCAACATTTATTAACTAGTTTTGTGGCTTAGCAGGTCGCCTTATCGATCTTGCGCAAGCGAGGTAGGAAAGTCCGGACACCATAGGATAACATAGCGGCTAACGGCCGTCGTTTTGTTTTCGCTTTCGCGAAAGCGAGATAGGACTAGTGCAACAGAAAGTATGTACAGATAATGCTGTAGTGAAACCAGGTAAACTCTATGTGGTGAAATGTCGCGTAAATCAGAGCTTGAGCGCGATCCGCGCGATTCTGAAGGGTAGGCAGTTAGAGATAACGAGCAATCGTTATACTAGATAAATGATAAGGTGCTTGAGTAATTAGGTAACAGAATCCGGCTTATAGACCTGCTATTTTTTATTCCATCCCAACAAATAAATCGATCATATGATCAGACCGCTTTTTCCCCAAAAATAGGAAAAGGTCGGTAGGCATAATAGTGTAAAACTTCTTCTATAGCTATTTTAAGAGCCTTATTGATCGGTAGTATGATGTTTCCTAAATGAAAATCGATTTGATTTAATTGCATGTAATAGGTCGAAAAGATAGGAACAGATAATCCTTTAGAAAGAGCTTCTAGGTTAGAGTTATAAGCGTCCGTCTGGCCTTCTTTGATGATTTTACAAGTTGCTAGTCTCAATTTGCCATATTTATCGGTACTGGCAGCACTTCCAAATAACCTACAGATCAAACCTCGGTATTTATAATTGCTACA
Organism: Nonlabens sp. MB-3u-79; assembly: GCF_002831625.1. Lineage (NCBI taxonomy): Bacteria > Pseudomonadati > Bacteroidota > Flavobacteriia > Flavobacteriales > Flavobacteriaceae > Nonlabens > Nonlabens sp. MB-3u-79. The sequence continues at coordinate 2,174,598 of NZ_CP025116.1, forward strand.
ACTTCCTTGATCAATGATGGATAAGGGTTTGTAAATCATACAAGTGGAGCTGTTTTTTTTCTTTAGTTTAAGGAGTGTGTTTTCTGCTTCCCCATTTAAAAATAAATGAAAGGCCCATGGTAAAAACTCTAAAGGAGAAGCTTCTACATCTGGATAGGTGCAACATTTACCACAACCAGAAACACAACTCATTCCTGATACTTTGGCAAAGGCAGTAGTTTCTTGCTCTAATTGGTGAAAAAGATCTTCTACCAATTGTACTTTGCGCTCTATGGACATTTTTTAAGGAAAGATAATCTTATTAAAGCCTTAGTGTATAATTATGATACTATTTTTTAGTGGGTTTATTTGATTTGGATGAACTCACCAATCAGTGCAACCAGCTAACGATTATATTTCAAGCTTGCTGATCTATGGATCAATTAATAACTGTTTCAAAGGCGGTAATTAAAGCCCTTATTCATAGCATAAACCTTAATAGTGCAGATAGTGCACTATTAAATCACATTATAAATTATCAATCCACCTAATAAAAAAGCAAATGGAGCTAAAAGTTGCCAGTATAAGGGCTGGAGTATATCAGCGGCTTTCATGGAAAAATGATGATGTTTGATTCTTGGAATCATATACAATACTAACGAAGTCAATAGCATGAACCACCCCAGAACTTTAAATGCAATAGGCAATTTTGAAAAGTCACCATACATGATCATGGCTATAGCAGGAATCAATCGCAGTGTAATCTCTGTATAGTTGATCCAGTTGGTGCTTCCGGCTTTTCGTAATGTAGCTCTTGCTTTTTTAGGAGCAAAAAGCATCAGAAACCCAGCTATAATAATAATAACTCCGAAGACTAAGATGATATATTTTGCTGTGCTTACTAGCATCACCTTTAGGATTTATAGTTAATATATTTTCACTCTTCTTCACTACTAGGACCTTCAAAAAAGCTAAAAACCGTACCGCCATAACGCCGCTCGTTATCAAAATGTTCATGAGTAGCTAGTGAGGTGTGTTTAGAATGTTCTATAATAAGAATTCCATCTTCGGCAAGAAGCTCGTTAGCATACACGAAGTTTGGGATTTTTAGAAACTCTTCTTCTTCCAGCGCATAAGGTGGGTCAGCAAAGATGATGTCGTACTTGCCTTTGTGTTTTTCTAGAAACTTAAATACATCTGCCTTTATGGTATCTATAGGAAAATCCAATTCTTCTGCCATTTTTTTTATAAAAGCGATGCAAGGATAATGTTGATCTACCGCAATTACACTTCCAGCACCACGACTGCAAAATTCATAAGACATATTGCCACTACCAGCAAAAAGCTCCAGCATTTTGATATCGTGAATATGAATCTTATGACGCAATATATTGAATAATGCCTCTTTAGACATATCGGTAGTAGGTCGTACAGGCAAGTTTTTGGGAGCCGATATACGTCGGCCTTTGTGCTTTCCAGATATTATACGCATAAGATTTGTTCTAAATAGTTAGGGTAGTCTTCTATATAACTTACATAACGCACGTAAGTGTATAAAAGATCAAATAATTCTTCTTCTTGTTGCTCTGCACACAAGATCATTTTCATGGTCTCTGGATCGAGATCATTATGATGTGTGGTAAACATCGTGTAATATAAAATATCTTCTATGGCATCATGAGGGAAAAGATTTTGTGCCACGAGCTTTCCGTTTTTAAAAATAGTCAGATAAAAATGACTTTTTTTAATGTCTAGATATACCTGTGGTTGCAGCGTTGTTAGCTCCTTATCTCTCAACTCAAGAATACGAGAGCTGTAATGAAAATACTCATAGCTGCCAAAGCGATCAAAGAAGTAGTTATTGATATTAGCATAGGCAATGTACACTGTATGTATGTCTAGATCTCCCAGATTTTTGTCCACACTCAAGACATCTGTTTCTAATATTCTCGCATTGTATTTGAGATAATCTACCGCGTGGTCTTCACTGTATAAAGCTGCCGGGACGCTGGTAAATATATTGTGGTGGTAGAACAAGGTAGCTTTCGCGAAAGCGGAATCTAAAAAAGCCTCTTCCTTAAAACAATCCTCCATAGACTGCAAAATTTCTATAGGGTTTGCTGGGTGCTTAAACTCCTTATGCAACGAATTTAAGATTCCTGTTGCATCATAGGTATAAAAAGAAAGTCCATCCTGATGAATCAGAACGGACAGTTTCTTTATGGAGTCGTTAGGACTATTTTTCGTTGAGTGCATACTGTCTTGGCCAGTTTCCACTAGTAGTAATTTCCTCAAGGCTACCAACAAAAAGAGTTGGGCCATCAATACCTTCTACACTTTTCATTTCTAACTCTTCTTTTACAAGTCTTTCTGGCTGGTCAAAGAGAATATCTTTCTTTTGTGCCACAGCGCGGAAAACAGGAATTCTGTTTTCTTTATCGATGACAACATCGGTCTTTAATTCTATAGAACCAGGAGCACCTTTGATAGTGTATTTCAATAGTTGAGAAACATCTACTTTACTAAACAGGGAATCTTTAACTGATGTAAAGCCTAAAGTATCTGTAAGCGTTATTTCTTTTTTGTATCCGTTAGGATCATCAGCACGAAGTCTAAATTTGATGTTGCGCTCTTCATCGATAATCGTACTATCACGTTTTTGAGTTAAAGCAAATTTTGCGGTGTCTATAAAACGAGATAATTTATCAATATCATCACTATAAGCACCTGTAATGGACTTGTGAGCATTTTGTGCTTCTCTTAAGAGTATCAATTGAGCTACTACTTCTTTGTAACGTTCTTCTTTTGCTGCTTCAAACTTCACGGGCTCTTCAATAGATTTATACAGCTTGTATCCAAAAAAAACACTGATGCCTAACAACACAACAATTATAATTGGGTGTAGTTTTTTAGGGATCTTGTTAATGAATATCGCTAAGAGAACAAGGACTATAAGACCTAAAACAACTGCTATAATTAAATTGACCATATTTGAAGGGTTTAATGTTATTTTTTAACGCTAACAAATCTACAATTTTTTTTCACTCGTCCTAGCCTGAGATATAAAATTTGAGTTAAGTTTATACTCAGTTTTCCACAATTGCCAATGACTCCACAAGAATTTTACAAAGTACTCCTATTAGAGTTCCCTTTTAAGCCTACAAATGAGCAAGATAGGGCCTTAGAGTCCTTAGCCGATTTTATTATAGATACAAATAAAGATAGGCTTTTTATGCTGCGCGGTTATGCAGGAACCGGGAAAACTACCTTAATAAGTACTATTGTTAAGAGTATTTGGAATTTAAAAATGAGCTGTGTGTTGCTAGCCCCTACCGGTAGAGCAGCAAAAGTGATCAGTAATTATTCCAATAAACAAGCGGCCACGATTCACAGAGAAATTTATTATCCAAAAAGTCAAGGAAATGGTGGTGTGCAGTTTACTTTAAAGCAAAACAAACACCGGAATGCGCTTTTTGTGGTAGATGAAGCATCAATGATTCCTGATGTGGCTGCAGATAATAAAATGTTTGGGGGGAATGGTTCTCTTCTAGATGATCTTATTGAATATGTTTATAGCGGTGTCAATTGTAAGTTGATGATTATAGGAGACACCGCACAACTACCTCCGGTAAAGCTTGATGTTTCTCCAGCGCTGGACAGTCAGTTGATTGAACAACGTTATTTAAAAGAAGTCACAGAGATCGAATTAGACGAGGTAAAACGCCAAAGCGAGAACTCGGGAATCCTGCTCAATGCTACAGGAATACGAAATCATATATTACATCAGGAATTTGATTTTAAATTTGATGTAGAGAATTTTACCGATATCAACAGACTTATAGATGGTTATGAAATCTTGGATGCTATCAATAGCGCCTATGATTTTCATGGTCATGAAGAAACCGCGATTATCGTGCGTTCTAATAAAAGGGCCAACTTGTACAACCAGCAAATAAGATCGCGCATCTTGTTTAACGAGAATGAGCTCTCACCAGGAGATTACCTCATGGTAGTAAAGAACAACTACCACTGGCTAGAGCCATCAAGTGACGCAGGGTTTATTGCTAATGGCGATATCGTAGAAGTGCTGGAAATATTTGGCTTTAAAAACATCTACGGTTTTCATTTTGCAGAAGTTAAAGTCAGAATGGTCGATTATCCTAAAATGAAAGAATTTGAAACAGTACTCTTAATGGATACCCTCACTTCGGAAACACCTTCCTTAACATATGATGAGAGTAATAAACTCTATCAAGAAGTGCGTATGGATTATTTAAAACTACCCAAATACAAACAGTATAAGGAGATCAAAGAGAATCCGTTTTTTAACGCCTTGCAGGTCAAGTTCTCCTATGCTATTACCTGTCATAAATCACAAGGAGGGCAGTGGGAGAACGTGATTGTAGAGCAACCTTATTTACCTGAAGGACCTAATAAAGGCTATTTAAGATGGTTGTATACGGCAATTACTCGTGCTAAAACTAATTTGTATCTCATAGGTTTTAAAGACGATCATTTTATAGAACGCTAGTTCCTGTTTGCCCTTATTTTAAGTATTTTTCTTGGAATAGGACTTGCCACAAGTGCAGGTTTTAGAGTGTTTATACCGCTGGCGTTTGTTCTAGCAGTAACTTAACTGCTGGTGGATTAGGCAACCCAGTAGTAAGCAACGTAGAAGCAGGTTTTTCTAGTGCATTATTATTTTGTCCGCTGCTTTTTAACCCTTTGCTATCATAGCGGTGCTTTTCCTATTGAATGGAATGCGAAAGTGATACAAGACAATGTTCAAGAAGAAGAAGGAAAATGTTGTGGTTGGGTAGTTCCGCTTTCGCGAAAGCGAAACGAAAGACTAAATTTATTTAAAGCCCCCCTTTTTTAAAGCTAGAAATGCGAGATAGTATATTCCTTCAGAAAAGGAACCTATAGTCATTGAGGATGATGTTATCTCGCGATATTGTTTGGGATTCATGGTGCTCTGCATTATTAGGATTGATCATTTTAATTTGTGTTTTGCCATTAGTAATCAGGATCAAGACAGAGGCTGTTGCATCTAGAATTTTAATACACAAAATTGATCATTTGTTTTACGGTATACATAGCAGAGCACATCAAACTTCTATCAAGTTCCATAACGCTAACTAATGCTGCGTCATTTTTGAAACGACCGCTGCTAGAAATACATTTGTACATTTTAGGAGAGAAAATGGTTTTGATGTAAAAGAATCAGATAGAAGATTACCTTTGTTATCGCCTAATTATTAGAGATGAAAAAAATAGCGGTTATTCCAGCACGTTTTGAAGCCAGTAGATTTCCTGGAAAACTCATGAAAGATCTTTGTGGGAAGTCAGTGATCTTGCGAACTTATGAAGCAGCTTTACACACCGGTCTTTTTGACCAAGTTCTTGTTGCGACAGATAGTACAGTGATCTATGATGAGATCATTAATAATGGGGGAGAAGCAGTAATGAGCCGCAGAGATCACCAAACAGGAAGTGATCGCATCGCAGAAGCGGTGGAGAATTATGAAGCAGACGTGGTCATTAACGTTCAAGGTGATGAGCCATTTACCAATCAAGCCGATCTTAAAAAGCTTATTGAAGTATTTGAAAATGATCCTAGGAAAGAAATTTCCTTAGCTTCTTTAATGCACGAAATCAAGGATCAAGAAGATATTCAAAATCCCAATAATGTAAAAGTGATTACAGACTTGAGTGGTCATGCCTTGTATTTTTCACGTTCGATTATTCCATTTCCTAGGGACGAGAACGTTAAGCAACCCGTTTTTAAACACATAGGGATTTATGCTTTTAGAAAAGAGGCTTTATTAGATTTTTATCATCAATCCCCGACACCATTAGAGTTGTCAGAAAAGATTGAGTGTATACGGTACCTGGAGCATGGTAAGAAAATTAAAATGATTGCTACAGATCACCTTAGTATAGGAATTGACACAGCACAAGACTTAGAGAAAGCAGTTGTCCAATGGAAGCAACTGTATAATTGATAATAAAAAAGGCTCTTATTTATTCAATAAGAGCCTTTTTTTATGGATATAGTCAGTGCTTAAATAGCAATTCCAACCGGAAGCATGTCCTTGTATTTCATGCGGTTTTTTCTTACAAAACCTGCAATTTTAGGATGAGTAGGAACCACTTTGAGTTTTTTCTCATTTTTAATATTTTCAAATACAGCAGTTAAAAATTCGTTTCTAAATTCTACATCATCCTCTAATTCTTCAGGGACAATTAATTTAGTTAGGAATATTTTTCTCTCTTGCTGGGCATATTCAATTTTTGCCAACATGTCGCCTTTGCGACACTCGTACTGACGTAAAAATTCATTGTCAGTAATTTCTAAGGTAGTAGAGGTATTCATATACTTTATTTTAACTCATTATAACCTACTAAATAGACTATCACTAATTTTATTAAAGCTAACTTTATGGCCGATTAGTGAAGTGAGTAAAAATTTCACTTATAATAATGCAAATATAGTTTAAAATTGATGCTATACATCAATTTTAATGTTAAAGCGCTGATGGAAAGCGTTTATTAATGATATGAAACACGTTTATCTTATGCCAGGTATGGCAGCTTCTTCCTTGATTTTTGAGCATATCAAACTGCCCGAGAATGAATTCACTCTACATTATTTAGAATGGATTATACCTCATAAACAGGAAAGCTTGACTTCCTATGTCAGTCGCTTGTTAAAATTAGTTACTCATAAGAACCCTGTGCTTATAGGGGTTTCATTTGGCGGTATAATTGTACAGGAGATGGCAAAACTGATAGCCGTGGATAAACTTATTCTTATTTCAACCGTTAAATCCAACAAAGAATTCCCAAGAAGGATGCGTTTTTCCAGAAGGCTAGGTTTGCATAAGATTTTTCCTACCAGCCTGGTAGAAAGTTTTGATGTATTGAGTAACTACAGTTTTGGTATTGCTCCTAAAAAGATAGAAATGTATAAAAAATACCTTTCTGTAAATAGTTCTGTTTACCTGGACTGGGCACTGGACACCATAATCAATTGGGATCAAGAAGAATCATTACCGGGTGTTATTCATATTCATGGCGATGCAGACCCTGTTTTTCCAATTAAATATATTAATGATTGCATCGTTATTCCTAAGGGGGCTCATGTAATGATTGTGAATAGATACCGATGGTTCAATGAACACTTGCCAGAACTTATTCTTTCCTGAAAAGCAGAAAGCTTAACGGTTTGTAAGACGTTAATCGTTTCATCTTTATTTATCTTTGAATAAATTCCTTAAACACATGAAAAAGATACTTTTAGGGGCTGGAATAGCCATCGTTTTTATAGTTATTATTAGTGCTATCCAACAAGGAGGAGCTGCTTCTAATACAACTACAATTGGAGCTTTGAATACATCGACTACGGTAAAAGTGGAAAAGCGTGTACAAGATTATAATGTATACAGTGTCAACTTACCTAAAAGTCTTGATTTTGCTGGTGAAGCAGTACCGCTTCATCAACCAGATATAAAAGAACGTGTTGATCGTGAGTTTTTAGTAAACACCTACTGGCAATCCAATGGTATATTACTGATTAAACGAGCCCAAAAATATTTCCCAATTATTGAGCCTATTCTTGCAGAAAATGGTGTTCCAGACGATTTTAAATATCTAGCGGTTATAGAAAGTGGTTTGCAAAATGTTAGTTCTCCGGCTGGAGCGAGAGGTTTTTGGCAAATTATGACTGGAACAGGCAGGGAATTAGGATTAGAAGTAAATGACAATGTTGATGAACGCTACCATATAGAAATGTCAACTAAAGCAGCATGTGACTATTTAAAGGAAAGCAAATCAAAATTTGGTTCTTGGACTCTTGCGGGAGCTGCCTATAATGCCGGTAACGGAGGAATTAACAAACAATTAGAAGCCCAAGGAGTAGGGAGTTATTACGATCTTCTTTTAGGAGAAGAAACGGGTCGTTATGTTTTCAGAATTTTAGCTCTCAAAGAGATTCTTAAAAACCCGAAGAACTTTGGCTTTAATGTAGACCCTAGTCATGGGTATGAAGTTATTCCTACTAAAAATGTATTGGTAGATTACGAGGTGGATGATCTTTCCGCTTTCGCGAAAGCTAATGACATTAATTATAAGATTCTTAAAATCCACAACCCGTGGTTAAGGGAACCTAGTTTAAATAACAAATCAAAAAAGGAATACACCATTGCTATTCCTGAAAAAGGCTATTATAATTAAACAGGATCAATAGGGCTCTCTCTATAGTGTTGCCTACCATTTTTTAAGGCAGTCCTTGTAACTTAAGAAAAACACTTCTATCTTTTAATATTTTGTAAGCTTTTATCTTGATGAACAAGGTTTAACGCATACAAAAATAATAGTCGTAAATAAAGAGTTTGCCGCTACAGGAACTTCTTAATATGGTTTACAAAAGTTTTGATAGCAATGCACTCATTTTTGACTCAGCTTTTGCTGAAGAACTCCGTGATCCATTTTTTAAAGATTTAATCTATTGTGAACAAGTTGTTATTGAAAAGTGACAAAAGGAGATAAATTGAATAAAATGAAAGAGTCTTTTTGTAGCTTGTGACCAACATTATTATAACCATGAAATCAACTAAAATGAGCTTAACTACTGTATTACTACTATTATTAATAGGATTGCTTGCTGGTGTTTTGAGTGGCAGTGTAGGAGTAGGAGGCGGTGTTATCATGGTTCCTTTAACTATTTGGTTTTTAGGATATTCACAACATCAAGCGCAAGGAATGAGCCTGGCTGTCCTCGCTGTCCCTGTTACTTTACTCGCGGCATATACCTATCATAAAAATGGGCATACGCTGGACTGGCGTTATGCTCTTGTTATTGCAGTAGCATTTGTAATAGGCGGGTTTTTTGGTTCAAAAATAGCTATTAGTATTAATCAACAAATGCTTAAAAAGGTGTTTGGAGTAATATTGTTGGTCGTTGCCATTAAAATGATCTTTTTCTCCAGCGTTAAAGGAGTTAGTTAAGAAAATCCTAACATTTTGAAGATCTAAATTAACGACATTTACATACTTATTAAAAATTAAAAAATCACACCATGAAAAAATTAATAATCGTTTTAAGTTTAATGTTTGTAGCTACTAGTGTTGCTGCTCAGATAGATGCGCCACAACCTAGCCCAAGCGCTAAGGCCATGCAAACCGTAGGTCTTACAGAAGTTACTCTAGAATATTCTCGTCCAGCAAAAAGAGGAAGAGCTATTTTTGGAGAGTTAGTGCCATTTGACAAACTGTGGAGAACTGGTGCAAACTCAAATTCTATGATTACATTTTCTGACGATGTAAAATTTGCTGGGACAGATGTAAAAGCAGGAACATATGCTGTTTATACAAAACCAGGAAAGAACGAATGGATCGTAATGTTATACAACGACACGAGTAACTGGGGTAATCCTAGAACTTGGGACGAAAATAAAGTAGTTGCTAGCGCTAAAGTAGAAACTAAAAAACTAAAAAACGAAGTAGAAAGCTGGACCATGGCGATCAATGAAGTGACTATGGAAGGTGCTCATTTACAAATGATGTGGGAGGAAACATTAGTAGCTGTTCCTTTTACTGTTCCTACAGCTGCCAAAACACAAGCTAGTATCGATAAAGTTATGGCAGGCCCATCAGCAGATGATTATTATAGTGCTGCTACATTTTACTTGGATGCAAATAAAAACTTACAACAAGCACATGAGTGGATATCTGAGGCTGTGGAAGCACGTCCTGAAGCCTATTGGATGCACAGAAAAAAATCTCTTATAGAGGCAAAAATGGGTAACAAGTCTGCTGCGATTGCATCGGCAAAAATCTCGTTGACTCTTGCAGAAGAAGCAAAAAATATGGATTATGTAAAATTGAATACCGACAGCCTTAAAGAATGGGGCGCAAAGATGTAAGGATATTTTATGATCTCGCTTTCGCGAAAGCGGAACAACTAAAAACCGTTTAGATTATTTCTAGGCGGTTTTTTTTATGATCAAAACTCAAATATCTGTTAAAGGAGGTAGAACTCATGTGCTATTTTTTAAATTTAGTTTCAACATAAAAATATAACAATGAAATTTTCAAGAAAAGCAAATGCCCAATGGGAAGGAACAGGTAAAGAAGGAAAAGGAAACATTTCTACACAAAGTGAGGTGCTCGATAAGACCGCATATTCATTTGGCACCCGCTTTGCCGAAGGTAAGGGGACTAATCCAGAAGAATTAATAGGAGCTGCACATGCGGGTTGTTTCACTATGCAATTGAGTTTTTTACTCAACGAAGAAGGCTTTACAGCTACTGATTTATCTACAGATGCTAAGGTTACATTTGAAGATGGAGAAATCACTCACATAACTTTAGAACTAACTGGAAATGTTCCAGATGTGTCTAAAGAAAAGTTTGCAGAGATCGCAAATAAAGCAAAAGAAGTCTGCCCTATATCAAAATTACTAAAAGCAGAGATTTCCTTAGAAATAAAGTAAATAATCGCATCTTATTTTTAAACCCGTCCGTACTAGTTACAGGCGGGTTTTTAATGGAATACATTTTCTATATTAATAAAATCTCCAGTTAGCAGGTGATTGAGGTGTGGTTTATAATTCGGGTGTTTTTATTACCTAGTAATTCTTGAACCTTAAAAGCAGCGAACTCTCTGAAACCACCGTGTAAAAGTATTGTTGATTCTCTAGCTATTTTCAAATTGAAAAGTGGTGCGATCTTCCTTATTTAAGGAGCTAAATAACAAAGCAAATCCTATTGTTAAAAATGCTCCTAACGGATTCAACCAAAGGAATGGAAGGATTTCAATTCCTTCTACAAATTCATGTAACATGGCACAAGTGGCAACAATGACTTGAGAAATACAAGCTGCTATAAAAACGGCTTGTCCTTTTATTCTTTTAAAGTAAAAAGCGACTAAGAATATACCTAGAATAGTTCCGTAAAAAATAGACCCTATAAAATTGACCAGTTGGATCAAGTTGTCAAATAAAGAAACAAAGCTAGCAAAGAAGATGGCCATAAGACCCCACATGAGCGTGAACCACTTGCTCATATTTACATAATGATCGTCGTCTTTTTCTTCCTTGCGGTATCTTTTGTATATATCTATTGTGGTCGTGGAACTTAAGGCATTTAATTCTGACGCTGTGGAACTCATTGCAGCACTTAGTATGACCGCAAGCAATAATCCTATAAGGCCTTTAGGCAAGTGATGTAATATGAAATGTATAAACACAAAATCCTTGTCATTAGTTTCAATGCCACTGTCTGCCTTTTCAATAAGGGTGCGTGCCGTAGCTCTGTTCGTTTCTTCTTGAGATCTCAGGGAATTCAAAGCCAATTCATAATCGACAATATCTTCTGAAGCAGAGGTGTTTAGTGCTGTGGCATACTTTTTTTGAACTTTTTGTTTTTCTTTTAATATTTCTTCATGACTGGATTCAAGTCTGCTGTACTGACCTGCAAATTCGCTTTCTTTCACTGCTTTTTCTGCCGCGGGGTTAAAGTTTAAGGGGGTGGAGTTGAATTGATAAAAAACAAAAACCATAACACCTACCATAAGAATAAAAAACTGCATAGGTACTTTAAGCAGTCCGTTGAACAGCAGTCCAATACGCATTTGTTTTACAGATTTCCCGGACAGATAGCGCTGTACCTGTGACTGGTCCGTTCCAAAATAGCTCAACATTAAAAAAGTAGCTCCAAAAAGTGCGCTCCACACATTATAGCGATCATCTAAGGAGAAATTAAAGTCTAGAATTTGCATTTTTTCGGCACTTCCTGCCATGGTGAGCGCATTGTCAAAAGTGACGTTATCTGGCAATTGAGTTACGATAAGGACAAAGGCAGTTACCATTCCGGCCATGATGACAATCATTTGTTGCTTTTGGGTCACGTTAACGGCTTTAGTACCTCCAGAAACCGTATAGATGATGACTAGAATACCTATGATGATATTCAGGTATTTTAATTCCCAATCCAGTACGGCGCTCAAAATAATTGCCGGCGCATAGATAGTAATTCCGGCGGCTAGACCACGTTGGATCAAAAAGAGGATGGAGGCAAGAGACCTGGTTTTAAGGTCAAATCTTTTTTCTAGAAACTCGTAAGCCGTGTATACTTTCAGTCTATGATATATAGGGATAAAAGTCACACAGATAATAATGACTGCAATGGGAAGCCCAAAATAGAATTGAACAAACTCCATTCCGTCGGTATAGGCTTGTCCAGGGGTGCTTAAAAAAGTAATAGCACTTGCTTGGGTAGCCATCACCGAAAGTCCTACAGTCCACCACCTAGCGTCACCACCTTTAATGTATTCTTCACTAGTCTGTCTTCCTCTAGTCTTATAAACTCCGTAAAGTACTATAAAAGCTAGTGTACTTACAAGTATGAACCAATCAACTATTTCCATAAATCGAGCTTATAATATAAAACAATACGGCAAAGACAATATTTGCTAGAATAACCAGTGCATACACAAGCTTCCATTTTTTAGAATTTTCCTTGGCCATCTTTGTTTTCAATTGGTTGATTTTCAACTCCTATACTGATTATATTTGCCAGTAATTTATAAGCCCCTGAAACTCCTGCAGGTAATTCTCTAAAAAGGCTTAATCCTGTATAAATAATATGGCCCTTGCCATATTCAGCAACGATCAGACTTCCTTTAGTCATCTCCTCATCCTTATCACTCATTCCTAAAATAGGAGTAAAGGCAGTATCCCATTGTTCTGGAAAATAAAGTCCGCGTTCCTGTACCCAACCTTCAAAGTCTGTTGAGGTAATCGCATTAGGATAGGACATGATCTTATGCTGAGGTTCTAATATGGTTACGGTCGCATTTTCATCAGTTACTCGCTTTCGCGAAAGCGTAATAGGTAAAGGCCCTAATTCATCAGGACTAATTCTGCGACTTGTATTGTATTGCATCATCAAGGTGCCGCCATTTTTCACATAAGTATCCAAACGGTTTTGCAGTGCCGCCATATCGTCTTCTGCTACATTATAAGCTCTGATTCCTACTACTACGGCATCGTATTTAGAAAGATCATCTGGCACTTCACTTGGTTCAAATTTGAATACTTTACCACCTATAGCTTCAATAGCTTGAGCGACATCATCTCCAGCACCATTGATATAAGCAACCGTTTGAGCCGTATTGATAAGACCAGGTTTTACTACTTGAGACTCGTTATCTCTAACCAATTGTTGATTTGGAATATGATCGTAATCGATCTTAATCACTTCCTGTTTAAAGATCTGTGAACCTATTTTAACCCATCCAGAAATGACACCTCTTGAGGCCGTTTTAGGGGGTTGTACATTAAAGGTGTAGGTTTTTTCCTCTCCTTTTTCTAATCCTTTAAAATTAAAATCTGTAGGAGTAATGCTCCAGTTATCTGGATGAGCTAACTCTAAGCTACCTTGAGGTAATTTTTTATTTGCCTTGATGGTTACATGAACAGGTTGTGCGGTATTTCCAGAGAATACATATACTGGATTTTCTATGCTTACAGCAACTTCTGGAACGACATGAAAAGGTTCATTCACCTCGCCACGCACAGGGTCCGTGCGCTTGTGAATGATGGGAATTTCTCTATATAATCGAGTTCCCTGTATTTCTAAAAAGGTTCTTACTATAAACTCAGGGCCCATTTCAGGTTTTCCCGTAAGACCTCTATTTTGAAATTGATACATTCCTAAACTGCCTTTTTCTTTTAAGTAATACGGAGTGCTGGCTTCGTAATATGCAGGAATATTTAAAGTTGCTTCTATAGTTTTAGTATCGTTTTGATGGAGACGGAGTTCCTTTTCTTGGATTTGAATCAGTTGGTTCGGTAGAAGGCTTACTTCAAACTTTTCTGATGACCTATTGGTGAGCTCTACACGCACCGTTAAAGATTCTCCAGCAGTAGCTGTAGATGTATTCACACTTGCTTCTAGATAAACGCCTGCTATATCAAGAACTATCTGGTCGAGTTCCTCTAATTTGATATTTTTCCAGTGTTCGTCTTTTAATTTTTCAATTTGAGCTCGCATTTCTAATAGCGCAGGAATGCTCGCCGTCGGATTTTTAAAATCATAGTTGGTTATGATAGAATTGAGTAAGGTCTTTATGCTGCTGCCGCCTGTTACACGAGTCCAAGTGGTGTTTATTCCAGAAAACAAATCAGATTTATCAGTAGGGAAGGAGCCTTTTAGATACTCTAAATATTCTGTTTGTGAACCTCTTGAACCAGAACTTCCAAAGCCTTGAGATTGGTGCTTACTTCTGCTTAATGCAGCAATCTCGCTATTAGATAGTCCTTTGTATGGGTAATAAGTTCCAGCATCTAGTTCTAGAAGGTTGGTCTTATCTGCTTTTTCAAAAGCCTCTTCACTTCCATAAAACCACCAGCTGGTATTAAAGAATATACGTTGTGCTTGCCAGGTGTTGAGTTCTTTTAACTGGTTGGCATAAATAGTTTTATCTGCTGCAAAATCAAAAACCTTCATACTCAACATGGCGCTGCTGGTATGATGTCCGTGTGTTGATCCAGGAGTGCGATGATCAAATCTATTAATGATTACATCTGGTTGAAATTCTCTGATAATACGCACCATATCTTCCATCACTTCCTGCTCATTCCATATTTCTAGGGTTTCATCAGGATGCTTGGAATAGCCAAAATCATTGGCACGTGTAAAAAATTGCTGCCCGCCATCGGTATTTCTGGCTTCTAGCAACTCTTGAGTTCTTATCATTCCCAACTGTTCCCGCAACTGCGGCCCTATAAGGTTCTGACCACCGTCACCGCGTGTGAGCGATAGGTATGCAGTACGCGCCATTTGATCATTGGCAAGCCAAGAAATAAGTCGTGTATTTTCATCATCAGGATGCGCAGCTACGAAAAGTGCTGTTCCCAAAAAACCTAATTTCTCGATTTGATGATAGATTTCGGCCGTATTAGGCTGTTTTTGAGCAAGCCTATTTTCTTGAGCAACAGCTGTCGACAATAGGAAAAGGGCCATTATGGAGGTAAAAAAAATATGCTTCATATAGTCTGTGAAGATAGAATTTTCAAATCTTAAAATTTTGTGAAGATTTGCTTGCGCGAAAGCGGAACCTAATCAAACAAAAGAATGGTCCAATTATATTTGGTGCCATTTGATTTTTGCTATGATAGTTCCTTTTTCCTCTTTATGGATTAAAGTACAACAATTTTAAAAGGAAAAGTCACTACTTCATTTACGTCAGAAGCACTTGGTCCAAAAAAATATTTGTTTACCAGGCTATTATTGAAAGTAGAAAAGCTAGAAGAGTACCAATTCTGTTCCTTTATTATTATACTGTGGGCATCAATCAATTTACGATATCCATAATATTTGCCCACATTTCCTCATGGAACAAAACAGGAACGGTCTCTTGTGCTGAGGTGTCGCCCATACGTATCACTACCATGTTTAAACTAGGAACTACGTCTATAAACTGACCGTTTTTACCAAGTGCACTAATCATATCTATAGGTCCAGATGGTGTTACTGAAGATGGAATAGCGGCTGTAGTTCCCGGAAATACAACAGAGTCCTTTCCATTGAGCCACCACAAGTAACCATAAGACTCGTTGATAGATTGAGAGGTAGTGGTCATGGAGTTAAAATAAGTAGCGTCTCCTAAAACAGTGGTATCCTCCCAGAGACCTTGGTTTAAAGTCAATAGACCAAAACGCGCGGCACTTCTCGCCGTACTGAAGTACACCTCGTTTAAACCGTTGGTGCTTAACCAAGATCCATCCATCCCGATTTTATCCTTAATTGCCGTATTTGTGAATTGGTTATTGGTAACTCCAGTAGCATTTTCTAAAACCCTATGCAATAAGGTATAGGTGCCGTTGTGATAGTACCATTGATTTCCAGCATCGGTTAGATAATTAAGACAAGCTGGTGCAGTGCAATCTACTACAGGCACATTATAATCAATTCCAGTAGTAAAAGACAGCTGGTTTTTAACGGTAATTAAATCTTCTTTGTTTGCTGGCATGCTCGTCCAGCCAGCTCCCAAATAATCTGATGTTTTATCATTGATATTTAAGCTGCCTTCCTCTTGTGCAATACCTATTAAGGTAGCGGTAAGGGACTTTCCAGCACTTGCCCAGTACCAATTGCTATCTGCAGTAAATGGATTTCCTTGTAAATCGTTGTTCCAATAATTTTCTAAGACTATTTTTCCATCGATCAGTACTATAAACGCACGAGTTTCATTGACCTCAAGAAACGTCTGAAGCTCAGTGATTTTTTGTGCGTCCCATTGAAGTGTTGTGGGATTTATAGTTTCCCAAGTAGTACTGGTTAAAGGAGGGAAATAAGCTTCCTCCAGAGGAATAAAAATAGTGTCGTCAGTAGAGTTACAAGCAGATAATAGGATGAGTGTAAACATCAAAAAGTAAAAAGGATATTTCATAATCAGAACTTTTGAATTACAAGAATAAGCATTTGACCATAAATAAATGCAAAAGTTTAAATACCTAGTAAGCTACTCCGTTATCGTTTTCGTAAATTTGCAATCCATAATCTGATAAGTTCATAATGCAAGATCAAACACCATATATTCCCGTAAATAAAGTACGTATAGTAACGGCCGCCAGTCTTTTTGACGGTCATGACGCTGCTATTAACATCATGCGACGTATCATACAATCTACGGGTTGTGAAGTGATTCATTTAGGTCACGATAGAAGCGTAGAAGAAGTGGTAAACACTGCTATTCAAGAAGATGCAAATGGTATCGCTCTAACTTCTTATCAAGGTGGTCACAATGAGTATTTTAAATACATGCGTGATTTATTGGTAGAAAAAGGTGCTGGTCATATCAAGATTTTTGGTGGTGGAGGTGGGGTTATTCTTCCTTCTGAAATCAAAGAACTCATGGATTATGGCATTACTCGCATTTATGCTCCAGATGATGGACGCGCGATGGGATTGCAAGGAATGATTAATGATTTGGTAAAGCAATGTGATGTTGCTGTTCCCCCTTTCGCGAAAGCGGAATTAAACGGAGAGCTTTTAGAAAATCATGCACCTACCATAGCGCGATTGATCTCACTTGCAGAAAACAGACACGAAGACTTTGTAAAGCATTTTGCACAAGCTGATAAAACTGAAAAACAAGCTCCAGTGCTAGGAATTACAGGAACTGGAGGTTCTGGAAAATCTTCCTTAGTAGATGAATTGATCCGTAGGTTTTTAGTGGATTTCCCAGAAAAAAATATAGGAGTTATATCGGTAGACCCATCAAAGCGTAAGACTGGTGGAGCACTTTTAGGTGATAGAATACGTATGAATGCCATCAATAGTGATCGCGTTTATATGAGGTCCCTAGCAACGAGAAGGTCCAACCTAGCGCTTTCCAAACATGTCCAAGAAGCGGTGGATATTTTAAAAGCAGCCAACTATGATTTAATAATTTTAGAAACCAGCGGTATAGGACAAAGCGATACCGAAATACTAGACCATAGCGATGTGTCTTTGTATGTAATGACACCAGAATTTGGCGCAGCGACACAGTTGGAAAAAATCGATATGCTCGATTTTGCAGATGTGGTAGCGATCAATAAATTTGATAAACGCGGTTCCCTAGACGCACTGAGAGATGTAAAAAAACAATACCAGCGCAACCATAATTTGTGGGAAGTAGACCCAGCGACATTACCAGTTCACGGAACCATTGCAAGCCAATTCAATGATCCAGGAATGAATGCTTTGTATGAAGCACTAATGGCTGAGCTAACTAATAAAACAGCAGTAGACTTCAGTTCTAAAAACGAACTCAATAAAGCACAAAGCGAAAAGATATTTGTCATCCCACCATCGAGAACTCGTTATCTAAGTGAAATTGCAGAAAGCAATAGAGCCTACGATAACATCGCAGATGCACAATCTAAAGTAGCTCAGAAATTATATGGTGTCTATCAAACAATTAATACCTTATTAGACCAAAACGAGAATGCTAGTTCGAGCGAAAGTCGAGAACGTTTAATTACAGAAAAAGGCTTAAATGAAGAATACATCATCTCACAAACACTTGCAGATGATACCGATTTCATGGATCTTTTAATTGCCCAATTCAACAAATCCCTAAAAGATCTCGATCCCTACAACTGGGAAGTAATTACCGGTTGGGATGAAAAAGTAAACAAGTACAAGCAACCTATTTATGAGTTTCAAGTACGTGACAAAGTCATTAAAATTGAAACACATACCGAGTCACTTTCTCATAAGATGATTCCTAAAGTGGCGCTGCCTAAATACAGCGCATGGGGCGATATTTTAAAATGGTGTTTACAAGAAAACGTACCAGGAGAATTCCCATATACCGCGGGATTGTATCCATTTAAAAGAACTGGAGAAGATCCTACCAGAATGTTTGCAGGTGAAGGTGGACCAGAACGTACCAACAAACGTTTCCATTATGTAAGTCTTGGAATGCCGGCAAAACGACTGAGTACAGCTTTTGATAGTGTAACTTTATACGGTAACGATCCAGGATTACGACCAGATGTATATGGAAAAATTGGTAACGCCGGAGTGAGTATTTGCTGTCTGGATGATGCTAAAAAACTCTATTCTGGGTTTGATTTATCGCATGCCATGACATCGGTTTCTATGACTATCAATGGACCGGCTCCTATGCTATTAGGATTCTTTATGAATGCCGCGATTGATCAAAATTGTGAACGATTCATTACTGAAAACGGATTAGGCGATAAAGTAGAAGCAAAGCTCAAAGAAGTTTACGACGATAAAAAAGTAGAACGTCCTTCTTATTTAAATGCTGAAGGAGATAAAGTATATTCTAAAAATGGCCAGATAGATGTCAACAAATTACCAGAAGGAAATGATGGTCTAGGTTTGATGCTTTTAGGATTGACAGGAGATCAGATTCTAGAACCAGCAGACTATGCCCGTATTAAAGCCGAAACTTTGGCTCAAGTGCGTGGAACAGTTCAAGCAGATATTTTAAAAGAAGATCAAGCACAAAACACTTGTATTTTTTCTACCGAATTTGCGATTAGACTAATGGGTGATGTACAGCAGTATTTTATTGAAGAAAAAGTACGCAACTTCTACAGTGTTTCTATCTCTGGATATCATATTGCAGAGGCTGGAGCAAATCCGATTACACAATTAGCGTTCACATTGGCAAACGGATTCACTTATGTAGAATATTATTTGAGTCGCGGTATGGATATCAACAAATTTGGTCCTAACCTAAGTTTCTTCTTTTCCAACGGTGTTGATCCAGAATATTCGGTTATAGGTCGTGTGGCTAGAAAAATTTGGTCAAAAGCCTTAAAGAATAAATACGGAGCTAACTCTCGTGCACAAATGTTGAAATACCACATTCAAACCAGTGGACGTTCTCTACATGCACAAGAGATTGACTTTAACGATATACGCACCACATTACAAGCGCTTTATGCGATTAATGACAACTGCAACTCCTTACATACTAATGCTTATGATGAGGCGATCACCACACCTACTGAGGAATCGGTAAGACGTGCGATGGCGATCCAATTGATCATCAATAAAGAATTAGGTCTGGCTAAAAATGAGAATCCAATTCAAGGAGCCTTCATTATTGAAGAGTTAACCGACATGGTAGAAACCGCTGTTTTGGAAGAATTTGACCGCATTACAGAGCGTGGTGGCGTGCTAGGAGCCATGGAAACCATGTACCAGCGCAGTAAGATTCAAGAAGAATCCATGCACTACGAGATGTTGAAACATACTGGCGAATTCCCTATCATAGGAGTGAATACGTTCCTAAGTTCAAAAGGCAGCCCAACTGTTTTACCAGCTGAGGTGATCCGTGCGACAGAAGAAGAGAAGCAAGCTCAAATTGCTACAAAAAATAATTTGCATACCGCTTTCGCGAAAGCGCAACAAGAACAACTATCAAAAATCCAAGAAGCAGCCGTACAACAAGGCAATATCTTCGAGCACTTGATGGAAGCCACAAAGATCTGTACACTAGGACAGATCACGGAGGCCTTGTTTGAAGTAGGTGGGCAATATAGAAGAAATATGTAAGCAGAGAACCACCAGCTCTGCTGGTGTGTGAATCGCTTATCCCGATGAGTGACGCAGGAGCGATATCGGGATCTGTACCTTTATCAATCTTTGGTAGTACCGTTTCTGAAATTTTAAAAAGCGCAAACCGACAGGTTTGCGCTTTTTTTATAACCTGTCATTACGAGGAGAGCAACGACGAAGTAATCTGCTGTTCAAATCGAGAAGTATTTTAATAAACCAGCGGCTTAGGTTTAAAACCTGTCAGGTTGCCAGCGCTTCTCCCTTGCGAAACCTTACAGGTTAGAGTAAAGGTTTTGATTAAAACAAGATGTCAGTTCGAGCGAGAGCGATGCACTGAGCCTGTCGAAGGGTCGAGAACCATTACAGAAGAAATTTCATTGGTTAGCCTTCATATGTCCATCCGCTGCAGAGCGGATGCGCTAACAACCTTTCTCAAATACTATTTAATAGCATCAAGGTTTCCGTTGCCCATCCCTAAAGGGTGCGGAAACACGAGAATTTTATTAGAAATGCAATTAAGAACCATTAATTTCCGCACTTGATGCGGAAACTGCTGGAATTTATAAGGTTTGCGCTTTTCTATTCAATGTTGTCGTCCATCCGCTGCAGAGCGGATGCGCTAAGAATCTTTCTCAAATACTATTTAATAGCATCAAGCTTGGTGTTTCCCCAACCCTAAAGGTTGCGGAAACACCAAGCTTTTAAAAGAAATGCAATTAAGAACCATAAATTTCCGCACTTGATGCGGAAACTGTTGGAATTTATAAGGTTTGTGTTTTTTTATTTTATGCCAGTTCGAGCGAGAGCGATGCACTGAGCCTGTCGAAGGGTCGAGAACGATTACGGAATGAAATATCTATAATTTATTTAAGGTTTAATTTTTATACTGTCCATCCGCTGCAGAGGGGATTCGTATAATTTTATAGCTATATCGTCTTATTCCTAACCGGCTTTTATGATATAAGAAACTCCTAAATCCTTTAGCAAACGTTTAACATATACGGTTTTAATTATAATGTAGTTTGCACGAGTAAGTACAAGATAATTTATGATGAAGCAGATCTTTTTAATTTTAACAATTATCCTTTTAAGCGGGACCACAATAGCACAAGTTGGAGTCAATACAGCTAATCCCGATACCTCAGCTGCTCTAGATATCTCATCAAGTGATAAAGGGGTCTTGTTTCCTCGAATGGATTTGGGTGATTTAACAGTTGCCGATCCAGTTGTTAATCCAGTGGAGAGTCTCTTGGTATGGAATACTGATGCTGCTAATGGTGGAAGTGCTAAGGGTTTTTATTATTGGGATGGCGAGTGGAAAGCCTTTGGAACATCTTCAAGCGACCAGTTGTCAGGTGTTTTTGGTGAACTGACTTTAGACTCAGATTTAAATACTTCTTTACGAAGATATAATAATACCTTTATCACAAGTTCTTCAACTGGAACCTCTTCAGGTGTTACCCTTGATAGTGCACAATCTACAATGACTGTGCAGGTTGATGGAAGGTATAGGTTGACGTATACAATTACATATGACAAGGTTTATAATGCAGGATCAAACTATATTGAATTTTATTTGCATCGATATAACAATCCTATTGATGCGAGTAAAACAACTGGAAACTTATCAACTTCTCAAAATACAGTTACGCATACCGTTGAGTTAGATCTTAACGCTAATCAAACCTATGGTATGGGAATTTCTAGAAGTGATACCGGACCTGGCGATATAGACATAACCATTTATTCTGATTTAACTCAATTTAGTTTACAGCGCCTTTAAATTTTTTCCAATAAAATTTATTCTAAGGAACATCTGTGTGGACTTAATGCAAGCTGCAAAGATTTGTATTGTATGAAAAATTACAGAGGCCTAGTTTGAGGTAGGAGGATGGTGCTACCGCAAAATTTTAAATCCCAAGTTCTAAGTATAAACTGAAGAAGCGCAATCTAGTGGTTTACAAGTTTATATTCTATGGTGTCCATCAGATGCATAGCGGACTCGCTAAGAGTCTTTCTCATGAGCAAGTTAATAGCACGATCCAGCCTTTCCCTTTAGATGAAGGGAAAAAAGTAAAGAAGCGACAGCGATTTACGAAAAGGGTTTGGCGGGATGCAGGAATCTATCGAGAAGTTTCTTTCCCCATCCCTAAAGGTTGCGGTAACAGGTGACTTAAAGAAATGCAATTAAGAACCATAAATTTCCGCACTTGATGCGGAAACTGCTGTAACGTTCTCCATGCTAGTTAACTATCTATTTCTAGCCTTTCTCTTCAGCCGCTTGTATCCAATTAGTGGGGTTTAGGCTTATCTAAAAGTAACGAAGCGCCTAATAATTTAGGTTTGACTATTCTTAAAAATCAAACGAATTTGAGTATGGAAAAGATATAGTTAGAGCAAGACTTTGTTTTATAATTCAAACAGTTTTCTTCTAGATCATTGTAAGTAATTCTATCCTGATGCTCTAGGCCAAAAGTTTTTCAATAGACCAGTAGCTCAATCCTGCAGCTAAAATCCCTAAAACAAGACTTAAAACGAGGTATAAAATCGCAGAAGAAAAAGATCCGTTTTTTATCAAGAAAAAAAGCTCTGCACTGAATGTAGAAAAGGTAGTGAGACCACCGCAAAAGCCTACTCCTAGTAATACATACCAGTGATGGGTTAGGTGTTCTTTGTGAAAAGCTGCGAGAAAACCTCCTAACAATAAACAACCCAAGATGTTTGCACTAATCGTGGGAATCCACTTCAGACTATTACTATTTTCTATGATAGAAAAATAAAATCTAAGACTACTGCCCAATCCGCCGCCAAGAAAAACAAATAAGAATGCTTTCATCTATTGAATAGGTAAGTATATTTCTGTAAAATAATCGGCGGGGTTAGGAGTTAGCATCGGATCAGTTTTATAAACTTCATAAGGTGCTTCTTCAGATCTCACCAATCCATTTTGATCAATAAACTCTTCCCCTTTTTTTCTAGCCTCGTCTAAATTGCTATAAGCTCCTTTCAAAGTCACCTTTACTGCTTTCCCAGGTTCTTGGTAGCTGCACAATATGTTGCTATTGGTAGCGGTGATCTCTCTATTCTGAACGGGTATTGCCGCAGAAAAAATCATGCTATCATTATAAGGGTTTATTTTCTCATAGATTATACGAGGCATGCCGTACATATCTATTTTATTGCGCTGCATATAGGACATGATATTTTGAAGCATCTGAGTTTTTAATTCTTGAAAGTTTTCTTTTTTTGAACTTGAGGACATGTATAAGAAATAACCGCCTCCAGTTTCTATAATACCGTCAACACTTGAAGAACTTATATTCATGTTTTTGATGACGATTTTTTCTAAGTTTTTTAGTCCTTTTTTATATTTGGGAGCAATCTCATCTTCCATATTGAAACCAAAAACAGCGCCCATTGCTTTATCAACTAATCCTTGTTCTCCTTTAATATTCCAGGTAATAAGTGTTCCATCTTCAACTTGTTCTAGGGCCATAATCACCTCGCTATTAGAACTAGTCATACCATTATCGTAAAACATATCCATGATAATTGACTTATCTGGCTCAAGGCCTGTTATGGTCATTTTACCATTGCCATAAGAATCTATAAAAGAATAATTAGCATCGACACCTTGAGTTTGCGTTCCCATTGTGGTTTCTATTTCTACATCTTCTAGCCATGGATTCCAGTTCTCCCATTGTTTAAAATCTTCTATTTGATCGTATATCACAGATGTTGGTGCATCTATGACTAGAGTTTCGGTAATATCGTATGTACCGTCTTTAAGTGAAAAATATACAGCACCTCCTATAATAAGGATGAGCAGAAGAATCAGAATATATTTGATCGCTTTCATTTTTGGTTCCTTTTATCATATCAAAGATACAATTATTGCATATTATAGGTCTCCTTTAAAGGATAAGAGTAAGGAGGATTAAAGAGCATTTTGGTATCGTAGAAGCTCAATCGAAAGTAGTTGTAAAATAAAAACTGTCAGAAGTATCTGACAGTTTTTTAGAAAGTCATCTTAAAATGAGCTTTCTTCCCCTAAATTATGGATAGATTAAGGTTGGCTAGATCTATATTACAGTTGTAAATTTAAGTTAGTTATAAGCATTATAAAATACCCCTTAAAGGGTATATTTTAATGCTATGGACGTATAAAGAAAGCACTTATTTAATTAATAAGTCAAAAAAAAAGCTCCCGGTTTTCAAAACCAAGAGCTTTAATAAGTTGAAAGCTTGCTTTTTATCTAAAAACGCCGCTAGGAAAACTCACCATACTTTCTATGCCATCTTTTCCAATTGCTGCTACTCCAAAAAACGAGTTGTCGATCACAATACCTTTTAAAGTAAACTCAGATAGATCCCCTACATAACGAGAGTGGTCCCAAGTAGGACTAGTAGTATCTCGCCAATAGATTTTATAACCCACGGCTTCTTTTACTTGATCCCATTGTAACTTTACATCGGCTTCCACAATACCGCCTATTTTTACATTTTGTGGTCGACTAGGAGCCCAACCCAGTTGTGCAAGGTTGATGGCATTTACCGCTGTTAATTTTTTTGCATAGGTAAAGTTGACATGCTCCACCACATCTCCATAGTTGATGCCGTCCTCTGTTCTAATATCTTGGTGCTGTTGTGTGTAGTTTTCATGTGCTTCCATAATGCGTATCCCTGGGAATCCAAGGTCGGCAAAAGGCCTGTGGTGTCCACCACGACCAAAACGGTCTAATCGGTACACCATCATTGGTTTCATTTCGGGCATATAATCAGTCACTGATTTGTGTATGTACCTCGCTAATTGTCGTGAGATTCCGTCTACTTCACCACCGTAAAAACGTCTTCCGTTTCTTTGTTTTTCTGTTTCTGTAGGGTCTGTAGGTTCTGAGAAAATCCTGAATTCGCGATTATCAGTCACTCCATCGACACCTGTTATATTTCCTATCATGTCATTGTTTAAAAAGCCTATGACATTCCATTCTTTTTTCTGCGCATATTCTGCAAGCCCCTTACCGCCAAAAAGCCCTTGTTCCTCACCACTTAATCCTACATAAACAATACTGTTGTTAAACTTGCGCTTACTCAATACCCTTGCTGCTTCAATGGTTCCTGCCATACCACTCGCATTATCGTTTGCTCCAGGAGCATCTGTAGTGAAATCCATGGTGTCACTAGCTCGTGAATCTATATCACCGCTCATCATTACCATATCATTAGGGTTTTTAGTACCACGTTGAATCGCTACTACGTTTACCACCCAAGCATCTTTAGGAATACGATTCCCCATTTCTTTAGTCACATAATCTTTCTGATAAAACACTTCCAGACAGCCACCACAATCTGCTGATATTTTGTCAAATTCTGCTTTGATCCACCTTCTAGCAGCACCTATTCCTCTGGTGTCAGAAATAGTATCAGAAAAGGTATTTCTCGTTCCAAATCCAGCCAATTTTCTAATGTCTTTTTCAATACGGTCGGCACTTACCTCATCAATAATGTGGTAGAGATCCATCTGATGATTTGTAGGCACTTGTGCGATTCCTGATATACTTACCAATAAGGCTATAATTATAATTCTCATAGTTAAATTTGTTTTAAAGATATGTTATGACTCGCTTTCGCGAAAGCGAAAATAAAAATAAGCTGCTCACATCAAACAACTTTTTATACTTGTTACTCTTCTATTTCTATTTTCACTTCCTTTTCTGAGGCGGTGAAATCGTTATTATTTATCCAGTAATCTGAGGTAATAATCTCATACTGATCATTTTCTAAGGCTTTGAAGTACCAAATAATATCTGCTGCTTCATCAAATTCTTCTTCTCCCGCGAGCTGCTTTTTATACAATCGTTTGAATATTGCATGGTCGGTAATAATAGGAGCAAGACATTTAAGTGCAATAGCTTCATCCACTGCGATATCAGTTTTGTGATGAGGAACGAGTTTTACTTTTATGACGCTCGCTTTGGCATGCGGAAACTTTCCATTGTATGCCTTATAGAGCAATTCGTTAATATCAAATAATCTGGAATGAAAAGAGATATCAGAGTAATGCTCAGCCACGTTTTCTTTGAGCATATCGTGTGATATTTGCTCTATTTGTCCTTCATTCAAATCCTTTCCTAGTTGGTGTTGGAGTATGAGTAGAGCAGCTTCTTGAGGCTCAAAATCGCTAATTGCCATATAGAGCAATTCCTTAAGATCTTTATCAGTAGCATCACCAGAATCGCCAAATTCAAAAACGTCTAATAATGCGATATAATCATCATGTGACCATTTTCCATCAATTTCATTTATGGAGGTCACATCTAATAAGTTTACTTTGTATGTCATATAAATTAACTTTTATAAAAGTCAAAAGAAAGATAGCTGAACCCTTTTTGTCTTTTATTAAATTGATGATAAAATTATAAAACAAAAAAACCTGTCTTGGTAAAAAACAGGTTTTGAATAGAGGCGTGTATAGTTAGACTTGTTTATGAATTTCTACTTGATGAGGATAAGGAATCTCAACACCTATGGAATCAAGTGTAGGCTTAAAGTTTTGTTGTAGGTAAAAGTTGACGGTCCACACATCGGCTGTAAGTGTATATGGGCGCACCAAAATATTTATGGAACTACTTGCATTTTCGGCTACTTTAACTATTGGTGCTGGATCTTTAAGGACTAATGGGTGGTCGGCACATAATTTTGTTAGTGCTTCTAAGGTTTTAGGAATATCGGCATCATAACTAACACCGATCATGGTTTCACACCTTAAAATCCCTTCAGTGTCATAGTTGATGATATTCCCATTAAGAAGGGGCCCGTTAGGAATAATAGCAAGTTTGTGTGAAAATGTAACTACTTTAGTTTGTAAAATATCTATTTCTTTAATGGTACCAGTGATCCCTTGTGCTTCAATGGTGTCTCCTACTTTAAAAGGTTTGAAGACTAATAGAAGTACTCCACCAGCAAAATTAGAAAGTGACCCTTGTAAGGCTAGCCCTATAGCAAGTCCAGCAGCAGCAAGAATCGCAGCAAAACTAGACGTCTGTACGCCTAATGTTCCTATTACAGTTACTAATAATAAAATGGTAAGCCCCCACTTAATCAGATTGAGTAAAAACTTCTCTAATGTGAGGTCACAATCTCTCGCAAGCATGACTTTTTTAGTGAGCTTTAGGGTTCTTTTGATCAGCCACCTTCCTATAACGTAGATAAGAATAGCTTTTAACAAAGGAATTCCATATTCAAGGATGAGTTCAGATCCTTTTTCTAAATTAAAATTTTCGATTAGTTCTTTCATAATAGGTAAAGTTAAAATAAGCTGACAACATCCCTGTATAGGATTTGTTAAGAGTTAAAGGGTCTGGAGTCATTCTCCATTCCTTTGTCACACTGAAAAGAGTTTAGTCTCAATTTCTATTTTCTAACTAAAGTAGAAGTCGCAAATTTTAAAAAGCCGCTTTACTGATTGTAGTAAGCGGCTTTTGTGAAATAGAGGTTTTAAATCCCTAAAAAGGATATTTATTGGTTTCTGTTACTTTATCAGCAATGGTATTTCTTAATTCTACTATATTAGGAAGGTTTACATATTTTGTAAAACGCTTCAAGCCCATAAGCATCATGCGTTGTTCATCGCCTTCAGCAAAACTTGAAATTCCTTCCTCGGCTCTTGCTTGTACGATTTTTGAAGCACTGTATAAGTACAATTGAGACATAGCAATTTGCTCTTTTTGCTCCTCGACACTAGTACGTGCGATGTTCTTTTGAGTTCTTAATATGGCACTTTCGGCCATATAGATTTCGATAAGAATATCAGAGGCAGCTAGCAGTAACTGCTGGTGCTCTTCTAATGCTGGACCAAATTTTTGAACAGCACTTCCTGCAACCATTAGGAATACTTTTTTAAGTTTTTTAACCATATCCATTTCTTCAGATAGTGGCTCAGAGAAGTCAGGAGTATCAAAAGAGGGTATAGAAGTCAATTCATTTCCTACTGCCATTGCTGGTTCCAGAAGATTCACATGACCTTTCATCGCTTTTTTAACAAGCATTCCTACAGCTAGCATGCGATTGATTTCGTTAGTACCTTCGTAAATACGGGAGATACGTGCATCTCTCCAAGCTGATTCCATAGGAGCGTCTGCGCTAAAGCCCATTCCTCCATAAATCTGGATTCCTTCATCTGCACAAGCTTGCATATCTTCAGAAACAGCTACTTTAAGTATAGAACATTCAATAGCAAATTCTTCTACACCTTTCAATTCGGCCTCAGCAAAAGTGGCTCCTTCTTCTTGACGTAAGTGAATTCTATTTTCAATATCCTTTGCAGCTCGGTAAGAAGCACTTTCACCTACATAAGCATTCGTTGCCATTTCAGCTAGTTTCTTTCTTATAGCTCCAAATTTTGCGATAGGAGTATTGAACTGTTCTCGTTCGTTTGCGTATTGTGTTGCAAGAGAAATCACTCTGCGTTGTGCATCTAAACAAGCAGCAGCAAGTTTGATACGACCTACGTTTAATGCATTCATGGCGATTTTAAAACCTTCACCACGACCAGCAAGCATGTTTTCTGCAGGGACCATACAGTCGTTAAAGAATACTTGACGAGTAGAAGAGGCGTGAATACCTAATTTATGTTCTTCTTCACCCATAGAGATACCATTACTAGCATCATTTTCAACTATAAAACCTGTAATGTTTTTATCATCTCCTAAACGCGCAAATACTACAAAAACCTTACAGAAACCTGCGTTTGAGATCCACATTTTCTGACCGTTGATTTTGTAATGTTTACCGTCTTCGGTAAGTTCTGCTTTAGTTTTACCAGAGTTGGCGTCAGATCCTGCGCCTGGCTCTGTTAAACAATAAGCTCCAAACCACTCACCAGTAGCAAGCTTAGGTACGTATTGTTTCTTTTGTTCTTCCGTACCGTACAAAGTGATAGGCATCGTACCTATTCCAGTATGGGCACCAAATGCTGTTGCGATGGAACCAGTAGCACCAGATATGTAATCACAGACCAACATAGTAGAAACAAATCCCATTCCTAACCCGTCGTATTCCTCAGGAACTGCGACCCCTAAGAATCCCATTTCTCCTGCCTTGCGCATTACTTCTTCCGTAAGTGCGTAATCTTTCTTTTCAAAACGTTCTTTATAGGGAACGATTTCTTTATCTACAAAATCTTGCACACTTTCACGCATCATTTTTTGCTCGTCCGTAAAATCTTCTGGACTGAATACGTCTTGTGGGTTAGTCTCTGTTACGATGAATTGTCCACCGCGTATCATTTCTGTTTTTTTAATTGTTTCTGTTGACATAACTTTCTTTTTAATATGTAATGTTCCTTAGAAAGAGATTAGAAATTAAAGGTGAGAGAGGAGTTTTTATTACTGTCCTAAAGCCCTATTAGCATTCTTTTCTTTGGAATTCATTGTTTTTGTTATCCGAATTTTTAAATTGACATCTTTCTTACACTTTTTTTAGTCATACGTTGTGTGCCTAGTCAAATAAAGCCCTTAGTGTATAATTATAAAAATCAGTATATGCTCAATAAGTTCTAGTATTATTTTAGCAACTATTTCAAGTTATGGGAAACGAGCCGTCTGTAATTTGAGAGGGCTGTTTAGCATCTTTACTTTTTTAAAAAACAAGCGGTCCAGCCATTTGGATCAGTTGTAATTTCTACAGCTCATTGTCCACTTGTTACATTAGGATGATGAGTACTTACCTTTGACTCATTTCCTTGTCTCTATATCCTAACTTCTTATAGTTATTTTTTCTTTAAGATAAAAACTCATATACTCCACAAGCTCCTTGTCCGGTACCTACGCACATCGTCACAAGCCCATACTTATTTTTCATTTCGCGTTTTCTCATTTCATCAAAGAGTTGAACGCTCAATTTTGCTCCAGTACAACCTAATGGGTGACCTAGTGAAATGGCCCCTCCATTAGGGTTAATGATGTCAGGGTTCAATCCTAATTCACGTATCACAGCGAGGGACTGAGAAGCAAAAGCTTCATTCAGTTCTATCATATCTACATCTTTCAAGGAAAGACCAGCTTGTTTTAAGGCTTTTGGAATGGCTTTTACTGGACCTATCCCCATAATTCTAGGTGGTACACCAGCAGCTGCAAAGTTGACCATACGAGCAATAGGCTCTAGGTTCAATTCTTTTACCATTTCTTCACTCATTACTAAAACCATTGCAGCACCATCACTCATCTGTGAAGAGTTACCGGCAGTTACAGAACCACCAGCAGCAAATACAGGTCGTAGTTTTGATAAAACTTCTAATTTTGTATCAGCACGTGGTCCTTCATCTTTGTTGATGGTATAAGATTTTGTTTCTTTTATACCGTCGGCATTTAAGAAGGTTTCATCTATGTGAAT
Source organism: Nonlabens sp. MB-3u-79 (assembly GCF_002831625.1). Classification (NCBI taxonomy): domain Bacteria; kingdom Pseudomonadati; phylum Bacteroidota; class Flavobacteriia; order Flavobacteriales; family Flavobacteriaceae; genus Nonlabens; species Nonlabens sp. MB-3u-79. The sequence continues at coordinate 2,205,063 of NZ_CP025116.1, forward strand.
AGGTACGATCTGATCTTGAAAACGACCTTCTGCTTGCGCTTTAAGTGCTTTTTGATGTGATTCAAAGGCAAACTGATCTTGGTCTTCACGAGAGACTTTGAATTCATTAGCAACAGCCTCAGCAGTTAATCCCATTCCCCAGTAATAATCCTCGTGGCCGGCTTTGACTATGTTATAATCAGGAGTAGGCTTGTACCCACCCATAGGTATATAGCTCATAGATTCGGCTCCACCAGCTATAATACAACTCGCCATTCCAGATTGTATTTTTGCTGTAGCCATTGCAATAGTTTCCACACCACTAGCACAGTAACGGTTTACGGTAACTCCAGGCACACTGTCTATTTTCAATCCCATTAAAGAGATCAAACGAGCCATGTTAAGTCCTTGCTCTGCCTCAGGCATTGCATTACCTATAATCACATCGTCTATTCTTGTTTTATCAAGATTAGGCACTTCTTTTAACATTGCTTCGATGTTCTCGGCAGCAAGTTCATCAGGTCTTTTAAAACGGAAAACTCCTTTAGGTGCTTTCCCAACAGCTGTTCTTTTGGCAGCTACTATATATGCAGTTTTGTTCATTTCTACTAAGATTATAGAATATGGATCATAGAATATGGACTTATTATGAAAGTCGGTCTATAAATGATCCTATCATTCTTTGTGATTTTTGAATTTTCTCTATTGTTATATTATACAATTATTGATCAACATAATTTAATTTTAAAGCAACGGTAAATTGAGTTTCCCATTCATATGCAGATCCTAAACCTGTTTCCAAATATGTTTTAAAATGTTTATCTGTTGATTTTGCAGAACCTTCTGCAATATTTGATGGTATAGAAACAGCACAACTATTCATTTGACTAATCAAATTAAATTTTTCAAATTCTGGAAACGTTTTAGTAATTGAATAATTATGGATAACAAATTCAACTCCATCTTGCCAGATTTTCAAATTTCTAAAATTGTGTATCGCCATTTTCTATGATCCATACTCTTTCATCTATATTCTCAACAATTAGTTTCTCAACGGTTTTCCTTTTTGAATCATGTGTTGTAATCTCTCTAAAGTCTTACGTTCTCCTGTAAGACTTAAGAAAGCTTCACGTTCTAGATCTAGTAAATATTGTTCAGAGACTAGAGTAGGAGCACTTAAATCTCCACCCGCCATCACATAAGCCAGTTTATCAGCAATTTTCCTATCGTGTTCAGAGATGTATTTTCCAGCTTCCATTTGGTCTGTTCCAACTAAGAACATCCCTAAGGCCTGCTTTCCTAATACTTTTATATCTTTACGCATCGCAGGTTGTGTATAGCCTTTATCAGCTAATAATCTTGCCTGCGCTTTCGCGAAAGCGATACGTCTATGATCATTTACCACCACATGATCTATTCCTTTTCTAAGGATACCTAGGTCAAATGCCTCGTAAGCGCTAGTGGCAACCTTTGCCATCCCTATGGTTAAGAAATATTCTTGAAGCCTGTTCAATTCTACATCGTTTTTCTCAAATGTGTCGCTAGCGCGTAAGGCCATCTCTTTAGATCCTCCTCCGCCAGGGATTACACCTACGCCAAACTCTACTAAACCTATGTAAGTTTCTGCACTGGCAACAGCAACGTCCGAGTGCATAGTCATTTCACATCCTCCACCTAAAGCCATTTGATGTGGCGCCACGACAGTAGGAATACTACTGTAACGCAATCTCATAACTGTGTTTTGGAATTGTTTGATCGCCATGTTCAACTCGTCATATTCTTGTTCAACGGCCATCATAAATATCATACCTATGTTAGCTCCTACAGAGAAGTTGGCACCGTTATTTGCTACCACAAGACCATCAAAACGATCTTCGGCAATATCAATAGCTTTATTGAGCCCAGCAAGAACGTCTCCACCTATAGAATTCATTTTAGAAGTAAATTCTACATTTAAAATACCATCACCTATATCATGAACAGTTACACCAGAGTTTTTAAATACAGGAGCATTAGCACGCAAATTATCTAGAATGATAAACCCATCTTGACCAGGTTTCTTTACATAATCTTTATCTGGAATGGAGTAGTAGTAAGTCGCTCCGTCTTTTACGGTGTAAAAAGATTCAAAACCTTTTTCAAGCATTTCTAAAACCCAACCTGCTGGTTCTTTACCGATCGCTTTCATGAGTTCCACACCTTTTGTAACGCCTACAGCGTCCCAAACTTGGTAAGGTCCATGTTCCCATCCAAAACCTGCACTCATCGCATCATCGATACGGTATAGTTCGTCAGATATTTCAGGAATTCTATGTTGTACGTAGGCAAACAAGGAAGCAAATGATTTTCTATAGAAATCACCAGCTTTATCTTTCCCTTTAATTAATACGGGAAAACGGTCAGCTACGTTATCAATTGATTTTGTCAATTCTAGTGTGGCAAACTTAGTTCTAGGTTGATTCTCATATTCCATGGAATCAAGGTTCAAGGCTAGAATTTCTTTCTGTCCATCTTTAGAAACGTTCTTTTTATAAAAACCTTGACCAGTTTTAGAACCTAACCACTTGTTTTCCATCATGGTATTGATGAAATCAGGAAGTTTAAAGCTGTCTTTTTGCTCGTCATGAGGGCAGTTTTCATAAACACCATTAGCAACGTGCACCAAAGTATCTAATCCTACCACATCTACTGTTCTAAAAGTAGCCGACTTTGCACGACCTATCACTGGACCCGTCAGTTTATCAACTTCAGAAACGGTTAATCCCATTTCTTTTACGGTATGGAACAAGCTTTGTATAGAGAAAATACCAATTCGGTTCCCAATAAACGCAGGAGTATCCTTTGCGAGAACAGAGGTCTTTCCTAAGTATTTCTCACCGTATTCCATTAAGAAGTCAGTTACCGCAGGATCACAGTTAGGCCCTGGGATTACTTCAAATAATTTTAAATATCTCGGCGGATTGAAAAAGTGAGTGACTGCAAAGTGCTTCTGGAAATCTTCACTACGTCCTTCATTCATAAAAGAAATAGGAATTCCAGAGGTGTTTGAAGTAATTAAAGTTCCTGGTTTGCGGTACTTTTCAATTTGTTCAAAAACAGATTTTTTAATGTCCAACCTTTCTACAACCACCTCAATAATCCAGTCGGTATCTTTTACTTTAACAAGATCATCTTCCAAGTTTCCAGTGGAAATTCTACTGGCAAATGATTGATTATACAAAGGTGCAGGCTTGCTTTTGATAGAAGCAGTAAGTTGATCATTAACCATACGGTTGCGAACGACTTTGTCTTCTAGGCTAAGACCTTTTGCTTTTTCTTTATCAGTAAGTTCCCTAGGAACGATGTCCAAAAGAAGAACTTCACAACCTATGTTTGCAAAATGGCAGGCGATACCGCTTCCCATAATTCCAGAACCTATTACCGTTACATGTTTTATTCTACGTTTTCCCATTTTATTTTTGAGCTACTAGAGTTTGTTTTTTGAATATTTTTTTAGAATTAACTATTTCGTTGATTTTGAAGGCAACTTCTAGAAAAGTTTCTAATTTTTCAGGTTCAATTTCATCTTTAACCACTTGGTCAAATGTTTTAACAACTGATTTAGAAAAATTACGCATTTCCATTCCGAAATCTGTTAGATGTATCAGGACGCTTCTCCCATCTTCTGGATTTTTGCGCCTTTCTATAAGACCTTTATTTTCCATCATTTTAAGAGTACGAGATAAGGAAGTTGCTTCCATTCCCATTTTTGGACCCAAAGAAGTGCTAGGTGTTCCAGTTTCTGGATCTATACTGATAAGTGCAAATCCTGTAGACATTGTACTACCTTTTACAGAAGCTTGTTCATTATACATTTTTGATACAGACATCCATGTGGCTCGTAAAATGTAATCAATAGTTTTATCTCTCATGCTTTAAATTCTAATGCAATATACAAATCTTTACTATGCACGCATAGTAAAAGAATAAATATTTCAATCGTTATAGTGTATAAGTTTCGCTTTCGCGAAAGCGTAATAACACCAAGGTAAAAAAAAATCCCAGTCTATACAACTGGGATCTTTTAAATTACAATATTGTGTAGCTTTAATAGTTGATGTATACCCAACTCGCAGAGTCTGGTGTATCAGCATCATTATATTGAATCACATAGAAGTAAACTCCGGTAGGTAGTAATCCGTCACCGGCTAATACTCCAGAATTGGGGATCCCAGCAAATTCTTGATAGTTAGTAGCAGTCGTTTCATAAACTACCGAACCATTGCGATTAAATACCTTTAGGTTAAAGTTAGTGTACTGTTCTGCAAGACCAGGTATAGAGAAAGTGTCGTTAATTCCATCGTTATTAGGACTGAAGCCTTCAGGAAAAATGATTTCACATCTTTCAAAAATGATCGTAAATGCAGAGGTATTGAAACATCCAGTAGTATTATTTTCTAGTCTAGCAAATAATAAATCGGTTGTAACTCCTGCTTGAAATGGTACAATATAAGTGATAGGTAGTGCATTTGTTCCAGATTGAGCATCAGCATCTGTTGTGTAGTAAGTGATCGTATAGTCTGATGGATTATTACCATTTAGTATGATAGCATCTTGAACGCTTAGTTCAAATAGATTTTGATCGAGATCCACACTATCATCACATATATTAGTTAGATCAGGTGCATTTCCTATAGAAGGAGCTTCTTGCACAGTGATCATAAAACTTGTGGTGTTGTAACATCCATCTGGAGTTTCAGATCTTACAAACAATTCTTCCGTTCCTGAAACGGAGTAAGGAGAGCTGAGAGGATTGTTTCCAGAATCAGCATCATTCATGCTGTTGTAGTAGCTTACGGTGTTTATCCCAGTAGGATCAACTTCAAGATCTTGGTCTTCAAGAATAAAAGCATTGCTGCCATCTAGTGGTGCATCATCACAAACTTCAATATCTACAGGAGTAGAAATAGAAGGTAAGCCGAGTACCACTAAGTTAAATGGAGCGGTACCAAAACAGTCTGCATCATTGGTGTTTTGAAGTCTTACATAAACTACTTGAGGGCTTGTCGTATTCATATAAGGAACACTTGTATCTATAGCAGCCATATTCATATCTGCATCCGATTGAGAATTATGAAGAGTATAGGCGACATCGGTAGGGTTACCAGCCGTATTTTCAATAACAGGTAGGTAACCTGCAAGGTCAAAATCTTCTAAGCCGTCTAGACTGGAGTCATCGCATAGTTCAAAGTCAGGAATATTTGAAACGCTAGGTGTTGTGCTTACGGTTAAATCAAATGAAGCAACTGCGCTACAACCGTCATCAATAGGAGACGTGTTATTAGATATACGTACCCATATTTGAACGGTACCTACAGCAACATCATAATTATCAGGTAATGGATTGGTGTTCATTTCTGCATCCATCATGGTTGGGTGGTAACTGATGTCAAAAACAACAGCATCTTGAGTACCTAGAACATCTAGAGTAAATTGAGTTAAATCAACTATTTCAGACCCAGAACCATCATCATCACAGTAATCTAATAAAGTAGTATCTATAGGATCAACAATTCCATTTTCAAAAATTGTGATGTCTTGAGTAAAGTCTCTTATATCCCCAGATACGTTGGTTACGTTAACGGTAACTGTATAAGTTCCTGAACTTACATAGTTATTTTGTACCACTCCTGGTCCAGTAACGGATAAGGTATTACCGTCTCCAAAATCCCACATAGAAGCGGCAACTTGAGGAAGACAAGCCAGTTGAAAATCGGTGGCGTCTCCTTGACATTGATCACTTACCGTAAAGAAACTTTGAAAGTCTGATTGTACAAATACAGGCAAGCCTTGTTTACCTTGTCCTGGACTGATATCAAAAGCGATTGGGTTGTATGTAGCAGTAGCCGTTTCAGAGTTTTCAATTTTACCTATGGTGGTTTGATCAAATCTAGCCACGTAGATTTCACCATCTTTTGCTAGTTGTAGTGTACTTCTTCCTTCCCCTACATTAGCAATTTGAGTTTTAGATGACAGGATGTTTGCATCATCACATAATTCATATTGAAAAATCAATTTTGTACCACCAAAGCCATAAGTATTACTGTCATCATGATACAAATATTGAGAAGAGGCAGAGAACTCAGCTCCATAAACTGGACCTGTGTGAAGTGTTAATCCAGCGCCGCTGACCTGACCATTACCAGGATTGAACTCATATAAATATGCTCCAGTGGAAGCTGTACCGCCAAAACCTCCATTTTGATTACACACCACTAGTTTTGTACCATCTGGTGAGATACGCAACATACCACGGTCACCGCTTGTAGCACCAACTGGTGTGGGAAACCATCCTTGATTTGCATTGGAAGATTGTGGAATAGGAGTCGGGAAAACGAAAGATATATTAGGACCAGGGATACCTCTTACTTCCCAAGTAAAAAGTGCGTTAAAATCTCCAGTTCCATTATTTTGTGCTGTTGCATTGCTTTCAGCAAATGTCATTATATAAGCATTATTGGAGTTGGTTTTGATAGTTGCAGCAACTTTTTCCGCACAACTTTGAAGTAAAACTACGTTTTTAATTCCTCCTACGACATCACCTAAGCCACCGTTTAATGCCATTTCAACTCTAGAATAGGATAAAGGGCCTCCACCAGCTGCACCTACCGTAAATATAAAATATACACCAGCAGTTTCTGGAGCTTTAACTACTATAGCTGATTGTGTGGAAGAAAAATTTCCATCGAGTCCGGTTCCATTTGGCATAATGGTTCCATTAGTATTCCACACGGTAGATCCATCAGTAAAAAACAAAAGGTTTCCGCTGTCATCTGATATTACTGCTACACCTTCATCAGTATCATATCCAGAAGTAAGTACCGCCGGACTATTGGATCTGTTTTGAGGGTTAGGAGTAAATTCTATACCAGCTCCATCACCAAAAATCCACCAAGAAGATTCATTTTGGGCTGTGAGTGATAAACTAAGGGTTAAGGTTAATGTAAGAAGTAATAGTCTTTTCATCTTTAATTGTGATTGGTTTAAGCTTATCTTAAATAGACGTAGCCTGCTTTAGGTTTGGTGTGTGGTTCATTTAATTCTAATACGTAAAAATAGGTTCCTGTAGGTAATCGTTCTCCTGAGTTGAATAAACCGGTATTTGAAGTGCCGTCCCATCCCCCAGAGTCATTATTTCCTTCCCATATTTTTTGTCCGTATCTGCTAAATATATACATTTTATGTTTAGCATAGATGTTATAAAGGCCAGAAACGATGAACGTATCATTTAATCCATCACCGTTAGGGGTAACCACATTAAAAACCTCAACAGGACAATTTTTTATCTGTATCAAAAATGAATAAATTAGGAAACAGTTTTCATTTGATACTCTTACATGAATTTCTTGTGTAAGAAAGAGATTGGTATAATTAGAAGGGTTTAAAATTGAGTTTTGGTCTTCTAGTGCGTCTATTTCTGATTCATAATAGCTTACTGTTTGATTGCTATTTGTAGAAATAGTGTCACCAATTTCAGTTAAATCAAATAGCGCCACATCAAAACTTTCTTCACACTCTTCTAATATATTTGGAAAGCTATTCACAGATACTTGTTCAAATACTTCTACAGTCGTTGTAATGGTAAAAACTTGTACTAAGGTTTCTACGACGGCTGTTACGGTATAAGATCCTGGAGCAGAAAATAAATGAGAAGCTAAAAGGTCACTAGAAATATTAGCAGTTCCTGAGTTTGGATCTCCAAAATCCCAATTTACGGAGACCAAATTTGCTGCTGTATTGACCCTAAAAAACTGTTCCTCATCAAAACAGTGATCCATTGCTTCAATTTCTCCATTCAGTAAAAAGGATTGTACAAAAATGGGCAAGCCGTACCATGCTGTTGCATTTTGAGTTAATGGAAAAGAGTTAAAGGTATAATTGGCATTAGTTCCAGCATCATCAGGGTTATTGATAACACTCAGAGCATTTTGTTGATATCTAGAGTGGTAAATTTTATTGTCCAGTCCCAATTGCAGCGCACCTCTAAAAGGCGTGATATTATCTTGATGAATAACTATTGCGCTACTTGCGATATTAGATGCCGTTAAGTCATATTGAATAATTTCACCTCTTATTAATTCAAATATTTGAGTTGTAGAGGAATTCATATAATCCACTTCTGCATATAAAAATTGTCCATTTCCAGAAAATTCTACACCATAAATAGAACCACCATCTTGTCTAGTCAATAAGGGTAGCGGATTTGAAACTATACCTGTAGCATTATCAAAGTCGTATAGGTATAACTCGCCACCGTTAGCATAAGCGGCGCTGCGTGCTGTTAAAACATCTGTGATTCCCGCAAATTCTACTGTGGTGTTATTTGAAAAATGAGCGGCAACCAGTCTATTGCCTCTGGCGTTGACCTTAATGTAACCTCTCATGGCAGCTACATCAACATTTGTTACAGGTGTCGTAATCAATTCTACAAAAGGAGCAACTTGAGAAATAACGGGGCTCGTACTCAAACCGCTGGCTGTTAGTTCAAAAGAATAAAATAAATCTTGAAACTGCGAAATGATCCAAAATCCATCACCTGTAGCGTTTGAAATAGCGGTTAGTTTTTCTGAAGTTACAGGGAGTAGGTTAATGTTCTTGTTCAGAACATCTATATCTCCGGTACCACCGTTTAAAGACATGTCGACTATAGAATAGTGCAATCCTTCTGTATTGCGATAGACCAGATCATCAGTGTCTACGGTAAAAACATAATATAAATTAAGACTTCCAGGTAATGGAACGATGATAGCGCTGCTGGTACTTGAAGAGTTTCCTTTAAGGCCAGTCCCGTTAGGCATTATGATATGAGCGGCGTCGTATACTAAGGAGCCGTCTGTGTAGAATAATAAATTACCAAATTCATCTGAGATAGTGGCACAACCTTCCCCAGTGATTAATTGTCCGTCATCAATTGCTGCAGCACTACCGGTGTTAAAATCAATACCGGCGTTGATCCCAAAATACCAGTAGGAGGATTCTAGTTGCGCTTTCGCGAAAGCGGAACAAATAAAAATCAATAAATATAAAATGTACTTCATTGCTCTATCGTAAAAATAGGCAATCTGAATTTATCTTTTCAAGGTAAAGTGAGAAGAAAAGATTGTCCCATCCATTAAAGTAGCCTTGAACCAATAATCGCTTGAAGGTAAAGGAGTGCCATTATAGGTTCCATCCCAACCTGGGCCTTGCGGAGAAACTTGCTTTAAAAGTTTCCCATATCTATCAAAAATAAAAATTTCAGAATTTGGCTCAAAAACCACAGAGACCCCTATTAATTGCCAGTAATCGTTAAAGCCATCATTATTAGGAGTAAAAAAACGAGGATAACCCACAATACTAAAATCTTGTGAAGTGGTTCCACAACCGTTTTTATCCCTTACATAAGCGGTGTAAAATCCAGGAACAATGTTGTTAAAAACAGGACTATCTTGATAGGGGTCTTCTAAGTTAATGCGGTATTCATAATCCCCTAATCCAGTCACATTAATAGTTGCCGATCCACCGCTACTAGTACCTGCGTTTATAGTTTCTATGCGGGTAATAGTTGCAGGCTCACTTATGATAACCGTAATTAGTCTATCTCTAGAACAGCCTTCTAAGTTAGAAACCGTGACGCGATAATCGCCGCCTGCAGTTACAGAAATAGACTCTGAAGTTGCCCCAGTACTCCATACATAAGTGTAGTCATTTACAGTTCCAGTTAGGATGCCGCTATCAAGAGTTAAAGCTTGCGGATTGTTGCCACAATAATCATACAATTCGGTTAATTCTATAACCGGTAGTGCATTCACTGTTAATAATACCTCGCTGATTCCAAAACAGTTTCCATCTGGAGATTCTGCTCTTGCAAATAGGGTTTGGTTATCAGGCGTTGTGTTGGTAAATAGGTTAGGCAGTGTATTTTGCTCTGTTAAAGCCTCGTTTAGAGATGCGTAGTAATTTACAGTGACGTTTGCCGGTGCACTGATCAATACATCGTTATTGGCATTGGAAAGATCAAACTCTGCAAGACCATCTTCCATTCCATCATCATCACAAATAGATAAGGCAGTGTCTTGAGCATCGCTAGCACTAACTGATAAAGTAACAGCAGAAGTACTGTAACATCCAGTGAGATCATCTGTAACTCTAGCGATGATGTTTTGCATAGGAGTAAGGTTGATATAGCTTACATTATCCAGTGCATTTAAATTAGCATCTGCATCATTTTGATTGATAAAATAAGAAACGCTAACGCCCACAGCACTTGCACTTATTGAATTATCAAAACTCATAAAACTAAACACCGTTCTTCCATCTGGAGTGCCGTCTTCATCACATTGAAACGCAGAGAAGTCGTTAGCGACAGGTTTAGGATTAACAATTAAATCAAAAGATTGAGTGGTATCAAAACAATTTGGTTCTAAAGCATTTTCTATACGTATAAATACCGTTTCATTAAAAGGGGTTGTATTAGGATAACTCAATGCCAATGCGCCAGAGTTATTGTCGGCATCATTTTGTGAAGAGTGATAGGAGATATTAAAATCAGAGGCGTTTTGAGAGCCTAGGATGGTATTGGTCTGATTGCTCAAATCAAAAGTTATCACTCCATCAAAATCGTCATCACAAACCTCTAAATCATTTACCAGATTAGAAATGGGTTGATCAAATATTTTTAAATCAAAGGCTAAGGTTTCATAGCAGCTGGCACTATTACTGTTATAAATTCTAGCAATAAGTGTTTGTTGAGGAACATTTGCTAGAAAGGGAGTAGTAATGGCATTTCTGTTCAAATCGGCATCTGCTTGATTAATAAAATACCGCACTGTAAAAAGGTTAGGGTCTTGTGCACCTAAAATTTGAGGTGTAGCAAGTAAGTCTAAATCAACTATTTCTCTACCGTTAAGATCTGCATCACAGGCAACTATATCGCTTATGGTATTTGCAATAGGAGTGTCATAAATCTGTACATTTTTACGATAGACTCTCGTGCTTCCACCACTTGTTAATGATAAAACAACATTATAAATTCTAGCGGCAGTATAAATATGAGTTGGGTTTTCTAGTGTAGAAGTGGTTCCATCACCAAATTCCCACAGCACGGAATCTGGTGGTGTGTCAGATCGAAATTCAAATGTGGTACCATCCCCTAAACACAAATTTTCTACTTCTATTAAAGCAAAGAAACTTTGAATAAAAGGGGGTAATCCTTGAGCTGACATGCGACCAGCTAAAGGAATAGCATCGTGTTGATAATTACAACCAGTACCTACGACATTAGGATTATTAATAACACCTAAAAAATTTCTACCAATGGTAAAAGTATCGGCAAGTGCTCTGTATATTTTCCCGTCTATACCCAATTGTATGGCACCTCGATAACCAGGACGTGTATCTATTTCAATACCGCTCAAAAATGGAGTAGATAGGTTTGCTGGAGTGAGTTCGTATTGATAAAGAGTAGAGGAATGGTTTGCGGGATTATTTCCAAAGGTGTCATTAGAAGCTGTGATATACAATAAGCTGCCGTCTGGAGAGAACTCTGCACCATACCCAGCTTGATTTGCAGTAGTTAAATTTATAGCCCTTTCATTGGAAACGACTCCAGTACTTTGGTCAAAATCGTAGATATAACTTTGAGCACCCATGGTACAAGAAACTAGAAAGCGACCGTCTGGTGAGAATTTTAAATATCCCCTTCTTGCTAATGTAGGGGTAGCAACAGTTGAAATAATTGGTATAGGATTAACTCCAGTAGCAGAAACAGTAAACGTGTGGAATGAATCAAAGAAGCCAAAACCTGTAGAGTTGGCGTAAGTAGTTACAAATATCTCATCATTGACTGAATGATTAATTGCGGTCAATTTTTCAGAAGCCTCGTCTACTAATGAAGGCGGATTGTTAATATCAGTAGTTACCTCTCCGAGTCCAGAATTACCTCTCATGTCTACTTCATAATAATGCACTTTATCACCACCGCCCTGATTTCCTGGAGGAAGATCCACGGTGAAAATATAATAGATATTAGCATCTTGGGGTTTAGGAATAATAATCGCACTTTGACTGCTCGATGGATCGCCTCTCAATCCTTGGCCATTGAGCATAATTTGGTGGGTGCGATCATAAACTATAATCCCGTCAGTATAAAATAACAGCTGCCCATTCTCATCTGAAATGGTAGCACAGCCTTCGTTGGTGGAGACCTGACCATTAGTTAAAGGGGTTACCGCACCTGTTATGGGATCAAAGTTGATACCAGCGTTGAATCCAAAATACCAGTTTGATGCCTGCAATTGTGCATTTACGATACTAGAACACAATGTAATTGCCGTAATAAAGAAGGCTAATAAAAATTTCTTTTTCTGCATGTGCGAATTTAATACACCTATATCACATTTAATGCTTTTTTAGAAATTCTTCATTTACCTGGCCTTTCATTAAAAAAAGATGCCAATTGAAAAAAATCAATTGGCATCTTGAGTATGTTATATAAAATTCAATTTACAAGTCTCTTCGTTTTAGTAAGGCATAAGACCAGTAGATCAATAGGGCACTCCAGATACAAACAGAAAGGATATCAACCCATTCAATATCGTAAGTAAAATTAAGACCTTTAATATCTATTTGATTCATTGCAGACGATATCAGGTCAATCTTAGTTATAGGCTCTTTGATCAAATTAGACATGGCGTTAAGGGGCAACAGATGCAACAACCAGTCATAAATATGCGTGTCGTATAATTGATCTACACCTCTTGCAATTAGATTTAAAACACCTTCAAAGATCCACCATACCGCAACAAAACCTAAAGCGAAAGCACTTCTTTTTACTAAAATCCCTGCAAATAGACAAAAACAAAAGAACACCAAATGACCTAAAAAGAAAGCTCCTAGATATCCCATTTGGGAGAAAATTATGGAGGCCTCATTAAAGTCAGAATAAATCAAGCCTAATGTCAACGAGGCTAAGAATACAATAATTGTTGTTAAAAAAGCGAGAGAGCAAGCGAAGTAAAACTTAGATAGGATCAATTCCTTTTTACTTAAACCATCTATCAAGTTTTGTTTTAAAGTTCTATTAGTGTATTCATTTGCCGTTAAGGATACGATCACAATAGCAATAAAAATCTTAAGAAAACTTGTAAAGTAAGTACTCACATGCCAGATTAATGGGAAATTGAATATTCCTAAATCGGAGAAGCTACCATTAAAACCATTCAATTCGATCCTTATCATCCCGGTAAGCATCAACAGTATCACTATAGCTAAGTAAATAATGGTAAGTACTTTGCTGCTTTTACTATACCTGAATTTGTGAAATTCTATATCTAATAATCTTTTCATAGCGGCCATTAGTTTTGGTTGGTTAATTCAATGAATTGGTCTTCTAGACTCTGCTTCTTATGAAATAGTTTGTTGAGAACAATACCGTTCTCAAAAGCTTCTTTATTGATTTGTGTATTGTCTACATCTTCATAAAGTTTTACTTCTAGACCATCATCATGTACGGTGATGGTTCCTGCATAAGCTTTATTTTTAAGGAAATCATGCAGCGCATCCCTGTCAGTGGCGTCTATAAATATGGATCCATGATTTCTATTCATTTCGTCTACTGGACCAGAATACAACATTTTACCTAAGCGCAAAACCACTACGTCAGTGCACACTTTTTCTACTTCGTCTAGTAAGTGAGAAGCCAGTAGGATGGTAGTTCCGTTTGCTGCTATTTTTTGAATAATATCCCGTATCTGTCGTATTCCTTGAGGGTCTAAGCCATTGGTAGGTTCATCAAGGATCAATATCTCTGGGTTATTGAGCAAGGCACTCGCTATCGCAAGACGTTGTTTCATACCCAAAGAGTAGGTTTTAAAAGGAGAATGCTTTCGCGAAAGCAAATCTACAAGTGTCAATTTCTCTTCAATTGTAGAAGGATCTATATTTTTAATTTTACAGACCAGCTTTAGGTTTTGAATGGCACTCATACTGGGGTAAAAATTAGGCCGTTCTATAATCGCACCTATTCTTTTTAGGGCATCATGATTAGAGGTGGTTCCTTCAAACCACTTATAATCACCACTAGTAGGGTTCACTACATTGAGTACCATTCCTAAAGTGGTGGATTTACCACTACCGTTAGGACCTAGAATTCCGTAGACATGGCCTTTTTTTATTTTAAATGAAATATGATCCACCGCAGTGAGCGGACCATAGTTTTTATGAAGTTGGTTAATTTCAAGGATGGTTTCCATGAATAAAGTTTTTTTGTTGTATTATGTGACTGCAAGAAACACCAAATGTTACAATATTGATGTCCGAAAAGATCCTTAATGATAAATTACTCTCTAATAAGAAACCTACTTTTCCTATAGGTACCTCTTTATCAGATTATGTAAAAAGATACAATAGAGCTACTACCATTCCAGTTTCCTATGATGACTTATTGAGATTTGCCGGTTGTATCACTGTTTATGATAAAAATGATGAAGATACTTTATGGGTGCGTTGTTATTATTCTGATTCTGATCGGGAGCAAATAGACGGCCATTTAAAAAGAATTTACGATATTCTTCACAGTGATGGACGTGATAAGTCATTGGACTATTTGAATGTCGACGCTGTGGATTACTGCACCTTTGGTAATACAAAACCATTTCGTATCCGGATACGAAATATTTTGAATGACGGATTTACTTATTTCTATGTAAAAAAAGCAGATGCTTCAAGGGTTTACGGGTTAGAAATAGAACATCTTTTATCACCTCACCGTATCAACTTTTTAGTGTATAAGAATACTTTAATTGAAGAACATATTGCGGGTATTCCAGGAGATGAATTCATAGAGAATTATATGGAAGATTGTGATCAGCAAGAGTTGACTCAAATAGCAAAAGAGTTTGTCAAATTTAATGAACGTTGTTTGATCCGATTATTGGGTGATATGAGGTCCTACAACTATGTGGTCATTCCAACTCATGATTTTGACAGAGTTAGTTATGCGATACGCGCTATAGACTTCGATCAGCAATGTTATGAGGGTAAATTAAAAGTATATCGACCACAATTTTTTAAAGAAAACCTGGCAATGGTCACTAATGTAGCAACTCATCTTAAGAGTGAAAGTATCGAGCAATATAAAAAAGAAGAAAGGGCACTTATTGCAAAACGATTGATCAATACACAAAAACGATATAGACAATTGATAAAATGTATGAAGGCCGATTTTATTTCTACTCCTTCAAAGTTCAAACAGCTTAAAAAAGAACTTCATGATTTTACTGGAGATGTAGCATTTAAATCTACGAGAAGCATGGGAGGAGTCCTAAATACTGCAATGGAATTTGTAAAAAGAAACTATCATGATGCCGATCATGAAAATCAATTTAAAATATAGGCATAAACTATTAGTCATAAAAAAAACCTGAATTTTATTCCATTAAGAATAAAATTCAGGTTTTTTACAGCCGGTACTTTTTAGTTACTTCTTCTCTTCTCGGTTGAAGTAAACTAAGTAATAATACATTTGTTTTTCTTCGTCCCATCCTTTTTCTATAAACTTCTCTGCACTGCTAGAGTTGGTGAAATCCATCTTTATTTGCACATGAGTATCTAGATTGATAACACTTTTAATTCCCTTTCGAGCAGCACTTACAGCAGTGTTAGAGATAGGGAAGGTAGACACATCTTCTATAGAGTGTTTGGCTCCTTTTTCTAATTTATAATTTTTAAATTCTGGAATCAAATCCGGATTTTCTAGTGTTTCATTTAAGAAAGCCGTTTCTTCAAAGGTGTCGTTTTTGGCAAAGTGATTTACCGCACGGTTCATAAACATGACTTCTTCCTTCTTATCTTCAGCAGGTAATACCACGTCTTTTGCAAAGTCTTGACAAAATTTCAAATACTTTTTTGTAAAGAAATTCTCGTCCTCAAAAACATCTACGCCCAAGAAACTTTCCAACCAATACTTAGCATCATAACGGTTAGAATCTACAGAAAGGATCTTGTAACCAGCTTCTTCTTCTACGTTAAAAATTATTGCTCCTTTGTCTAATTTGTTCAAATTGACGCCTTGTTGAAGAATCATTTTTAGATCTGTTTCTCCTTCTTCAAACTGTAAAAACTCTTGTTTGATCTCACTTTTGAAAATCCCTATAGCGTCGGTTTTATTGTTGTCCACCATAACGTTATCAAAATAACAGATATACACTTCACCACTTCGTATGTGAGGATGGTCTGACTGTTCATACAGGTGTTTTGCCATCTTCTTACTGTTTTCTAGCAGAGATGCTGGTGTGGAGAATATCGCTTTCGCGAAAGCGTACATTTCATGAAACTCTAAGTCATCTTCATGAAAGAAACTGTAATATGCTTCTTCTTTAGAACGAAAAGATTTCAAAAAGTATTCCTTTAAAAGGGAGTGCATCTCATCATCCAAACTCGTAGAACTGTTGGAAGTAAGTAAAGCTTCTCCTTTATTTTTGTTACCTACACGATGTATGGCAAGACTTTCAATTCTAGTGTTGTATAAATTGATCATAGTTTAATAGAGGTCATTTTCGTCAAAGGATTCTTCATCATAAAATTCATTATCGCCATCACCGCGATATTCTTCGTCATCGTCATCATCGTCATCATCGTGAAAACGTGGGTCTGCTTCAAATTCTTTATCTGGTGCACTGTCTGGTAATTCACCCACAGAGAATATCACTTGCGGATAAGTGGTACCTGGATTATGAGGAACTACATCAGCTAATTCAACAGAAAAGGTCCACAAACTCAAGAAGTCATAAAGATAGATCATTCTTGTTTTCTTTTTACTCATGGCTTTTTCTAAAAGCGTATCGGCCATCTTTTTTACAGGAGCCATTCCACCGCTCATATCAAAAAGGCAGTATTCCTCGCCTTGATTCCACTCTTCATCACTGGCATAGAAACTAGCCATTTCATCACCTTCCAGCTGGAAAGCTTGCACAATGACATTATGAAACTCTTCTAAAGTGCTTTTTTCATCTATCTCAATGTCTCTAAAACAGTCGTCGTTTGCATCGAGAAGAACTCTTAATCTATAGATCATTTACTCCAATTTTTAAGGATGGCAAAGATAGGATTTTTGAGTAGCAACTCTAGCTTGAAATCGGATTTGAATTTGAAGATATTTTGTGTTTTTTTATCGTTTGAAAATCTTATTTTTTTTATTCAATACACATGCGTAATACTTCATATAACAAGCCCGTTATAGTATAGGCCACGCAAAGAAAGACCTTTAGTACTATTTATTCTTTCTTCAGTTCTTCAATTCTTTTTTTATAGGAGTCATCTCCACTTATTTCAAGAGCTTGAGTGAAAAACTTTATAGCATTTCTCTTGTCATTGTTTCTCACATAATAAGTTGCCAAAGCGCTATAAGCATTTACATTTTCAGGATAATATTCGATGGCAAAATCAAAGTACATCTTTGCCTTGTCCATTTGGTCCATATCCATATTCATATCACCTTGTATATACAATAGGAAATAGGGTAAAGGGGGTACAGAATAACCAAAATAAGTTTGGAGTTTGTTTTGACGGTATCTAAGGACCTTAGTAAGCTCCTCGACAGTTGTAGCAGGCGTGTTGTATGCATCAATATGCTCCATTTGATACCATTGGAAAACAGAAATTAAACCATCCATGATAGAGGGAACAGCAATAGTTCCATGTAAATCTCTTGGATAAAACTTCCATTCAAAGGATAATTCATTCTGCTTACTATTATTCAAAAGTTCGGAAAAAGCAAGATTTGATCGTGCAAATAAGGTAAAGTCTGTACTGTCTTTTTTAACCTCCTCTAAAGGCATATTTGGTTTCTGCATATGTACTTGACCCCCTAACGACATAAATAACGACTTGCCCTTAAAATCAGTGCTTGTAATTTTATCTTTTGCTTCTTTAAGTAGTTTTTGATGGTCCCAATCTAAACTAGGGTCAATGGCTAGATAATTTGAAAATAAATGTGGTTGATGAACTAATGAATACAACGTGAATAATCCTGCATAAGAATGTCCAATTAAGGTTCTAAAATTCGTTACAAGATATTTCTTCTCCACAAATGGAATTAATTCGGTCTCTAGGAACTTACTAAAATTTGCTGCCTCTCCATTTTTTTGTTTAAAGGGCATTCCATACATCTCTGTTACCGTTGATGTGGTCAAGTCCCGCATTCTATTCTTATCGTTTGAAATGCCTACAACAACCATTTCTGGAATAAAACCGCCACTGTAAAACCTAAGAACATTAGTTACAGTAGGTAAGAATACCTCTCCATCTAGAACATAAACTACCGGATACTTTTTATCTTCTGCAGGATTGTAATCGGCAGGCAGTTGAATATAAATTTCTCGGTATTCATTTAGTGTTTTAGAATAGATGCTATCTAGAGTGCCTATTTTTTGTAAAAACTGAAGATCTGAATCAGTTTGGCCATTTGTAAATTGCTGAAGCAAAAAGCTCATTCCAACGGCTACTAATAGTTGTGTTTGATTCATAAATTTATATTTGTTTTACTTCCTGGAAGTAGCCGTTGTCAAATGACTTCCATCAACTATAAGTTAAATGATAAATAGGTATAGATTCAAAACTTCTATGAATGGAGTACTGATGGATGAATAGTTGAACCCTAACTATTATTTTTTAGATTTTTTTAATCTCTTTTCTTCCTTTTTTTCTTTTGGAGTTTTGGTCGCTTCTTTTTTTACGTTTTTCTTGGAGTCTTGACTTTTTGCCATGATGCTATTTATTTATTTACTCAACATTTGTTTGTTGAACTTTTAAATATAGTTCTATTATCGAAGCTATTTATAGGCCATATAAAATATTGTGAAATCTTTTATATGGTTAAGATGTTAAAAGCATGGGCGCTTTCGCGAAAGCGTCATGGAAACACTTATTTAAGAAACACTTTGACATCATATGGAATCCGCATAAATGTGGAGTCAACTAAAATTTGGCGCTGAATACGATAGTATAAATAAATCCCACATAAATTTGGAACAAGGATTGTTCTTTCCTAAAACTTTTTTATAGATGGTGTGCCCTATTTTGAAAAGCTCCATAGATTAGTTCGGCATGTGAACCTCTTATTTTAATGCCACTCGCAATCGCATCCACAAATAAAATTGCATACCTAGAATTAAGGAAGCAACAACTAAATGAATCGCTTGAGAACCGAAAGGAAAGTCCAAATAATTCATAAAGACACCGCTTAGAATCGTGATAACAAATAACGAAGCGAGAACGGAATAGGATTTTGTAGGATGATGGAATATATGAACCGCTCTATAAATAAACCAACCGTGAAGCACCAGCAATAAAATAGAATAACTTCTATGAATTAAGAAAACCAAAGGGCCATTTTCTAACCACTCTGAACTTAATGGGTACCCAAAAAGATCTACTTGCTCATCTATAAACTGGCGTACTTGTGTCCCCATAACTACTTGAATTAGGGTAAGAAAAATTAACCCAGCGGCAGCACGCACCATTGTTTTATTGCTTTTATAACGGTAGTCTGTTGGTTTTACTTCATGAAGCAAATAAATAAGCAATCCTACAATTAATAAAGCAGCGATCATATGAAAGGTAATGAGCGCAGGAGAAAGATTGGTGTCCACAACAATTTTACCTATCACGGCTTGAATTCCCATTGAAAGTACCGAGACAAAACTAAGAATAGTAAGTCGTGGTCTTTTTTTGATGTAGCGTAAGGAGAATAAAAACATGATAAAAACAACTAGGCCACCCAGCGCACCAATGAGTCTATTAATATATTCTGTCCAAGTATGATATACGTTAAATACGGAGTAATCATGTTTAGTGTAGGATTCCCAGTTTTGTGGTTGGTAAGTAGTACCTGTAAAAAAATCTTTTTTGGCCACTCGCAGTTCCTCATCAAGGATAATGACCATTCCTTCTTTATAAGGAGTTTCTGGAGAGAACTCGATCTCCACTTGCTCTGTAGGGGGAATCCAATAACCAAAACACTTTGGCCAGTCTGGACATCCCATACCGCTTCCAGTCATGCGTACAATAGCTCCGGCAACGATAATTAAATAAATAATAGTAATACTGGCCATAAGCCACCAGCGGTAACGCTTTTCTGAAAAGAAGTTTTTGATATTTTGGTTCATTTAGTTTAATCTGTTTTCAAGCTTTTCTTCCCAAATGGCAGAATTAATTCTGTCCTTTGGGAAACACAACTCGCCTGTGGCTTTTTTTTATTTAGCAGAATACTTCAACAAGCTTAGCACAAGGGAATTCCGCTTTTTTTAATTTCTTTTTCAATTTCTTTTTCAATTTCGAGTTCGAGTTCGACAGGGAATTCGGCAATTTTATTTTATTTCAATTTCAATTTCAATTTCAATTTCAATTTCAATTTCGAGTTCGAGTTCGAGTTCAATTTCGAGTTCATCAATGCATTCGATCGCCACGAACTTCAAGATGAGGTAAAAAACCTGCTTCATGATCTAACCAATAGTGCCATCTCGTCATCACTTTTTCTTCTTCAAAAAAGCTTTTGGCAAGCTGGAGGAACAATTTGTAATGAGCAGCTTCTGCCACCATGAATTGATGGTAGAAATCTTTTAAACCTTGCTCTTCTAGTTGTTGAGAAAGTATTTTAAAACGCTCACAACTGCGCGCTTCAATAAGCGCACAAATCAATAGCTGATCTAAAAACAACTGTTCGCGTCCCGTACCTTTTGGTTTTCCTTTCATCAATTCTTTGATGTATTGATCTGGGCGTTGTATACCAAGGGTCAAGCCTCTTTTCTTTAACTCGGCCAAAACCATTCTAAAATGTCCCCATTCTTCTGTAACAATAGGAGAAAGAGCTTCCACAATTTCAGGTTTGTCAGAATGCATTTGAATAATCGAGATGATGGTACTCGCCGCTTTTTGCTCACAAAAGGCATGATCTGTTAGAATATCCTGCATACTCATAGCAGCAAGATCCACCCATCGCGGATCTGTAGGTAAGTTCAACCCTAAAGTTGTTTTAGAAACAGTGTTTTCCATAATACAAAGGTCGTTTAGAATGTTGATTTATAACAGGAATAATTGATAATATTCGTGCTCCTAGAATTGTGTGCAATTAGATCCATGCTGATAAGTTTATATTTTTGATCCTTATAACAAGGTTCAAAAAAAATAAGCTGTTGTTCCATTCTCTAATATTAAAGAACGCAAAATCAACTGCGCATTTGTCAAGAAAAATTTAAGAATATAGAAATGAAAATAGCTTTTGATATTAAAATAAGACAGTATTGTTCTCGCTTTCGCGAAAGCGGTAGCCACAAACTGAAAAGGCTTATTGTGACTGTGAACTAATACTTACCTTTGCATCCTTAAATTCATCACAAATTATGCTTGTAGAGACAGCTGCAAAATCCGTTGCATTTTATACTTTAGGTTGTAAACTCAATTTTAGTGAGACCAGTACTATTGCTCGTTCTTTTGAGCAAGAAGGTTTTCATAAGGTAGGCTTTGAGCAAAAGGCAGATATCTACGTGATCAACACTTGTAGCGTGACTGAAAATGCTGATAAGCGTTTTAAGTCCATCGTAAAAAAGGCACAGAAAGTGAACGAGGACGCTTTTGTCATTGCGGTGGGTTGTTATGCACAATTACAACCAGAAGAACTGGCTGATGTAGATGGTGTTGATCTCGTTCTTGGGGCAACAGAAAAATTTAAAATTACCGATTACATCCATCAGCTGTCTAAAGAACAGCCTACACAGGTGCATTCTTGCGAGATTGATGAAGCCGATTTCTATGTGGGATCTTATTCCATAGGAGATAGAACAAGGGCGTTTTTGAAGGTACAAGACGGGTGTGATTATAAATGTACCTATTGCACCATACCACTGGCACGTGGGATTTCTCGTAGTGATACTTTAGAAAATGTGATGGAAAATGCACGCCAGATAAGTGGTCAAGGAATCAAAGAAATTGTTCTTACCGGTGTGAATATAGGAGATTATGGAAAAGGAGAATTTGGCAATAAACGCCATGAGCACACTTTTTTAGACCTCGTTCATGCATTGGACACCGTAAAAGGGATTGAACGCCTGCGTATTTCTTCCATCGAACCTAATTTATTAAAAAACGAAACCATTGAATTTGTCTCTGGAGGCAATGCTTTTGTTCCTCATTTTCATATTCCGCTTCAAGTTGGTAATAATGAGTTGCTTGGTAAAATGAAGCGCCGTTACAATAGGGAGTTGTATACAGATCGTGTGAGTAAGATCAAAGAGGTCATGCCAGACTGTTGTATAGGAGTGGATGTTATCGTAGGTTTTCCCGGAGAGACAGATGATCATTTTCTCGACACTTATAATTACTTGAATGAGTTAAACATTTCTTACTTACATGTTTTTACCTATTCAGAAAGAGAAAATACACCAGCAGCCACTATGGAAAATGCTGTGCCTCTTAAGGTGCGTAAAAAGCGTTCTAAAATGTTGCGTGGTCTTTCTGTGAAGAAACGCCGTGCTTTTTATGAAAGCCAACTAGGAAAAACCAAAACCGTGCTTTGGGAGGCTGATAATAAAGAAGGTTTTATTCATGGATTTACAGAGAATTACGTAAAAGTAAAATCCTATTGGAATCCAGAATTGGTTAACGAACTTCAACAGGTACAATTGGTTGTTATTGATGACGATGGGCTGGTAAGAATAGAACCAGCAGATTAACTATCAAAATCTCTACTACAAGATAAAAATAAATTAAACTTGCAATCGTTATCTCAATAGCAGTTTTTAAAACCCATTAATGCGTCATCTGTTTCTTCTTATCTTTTTATGTTCCGCTTTCGCGAAAGCGCAAATAGGAGGACAATCAACTTATCAATTTTTAAATTTGGTTTCTGGGACAAAGCAGGCAGCTTTAGGTGGCAGAGTATTGACTGGTGTGGATTACGACCCTACTTCTGGAATCTATAATCCAGCGACCATCAATCCTAAAATGGATAATCAGTTACAAGTTAACTATGTCAATTACTTGGGTGACGTGAGCTACGGTACAGCAAGTTATGCATACACTTGGGACCGACACGTACAGACTTTTCACGCCGGAGTGACTTATTTGAACTATGGTAAATTTGACGGATATGATGAACAGGGGAATTCTACAGGAGAATTTGGCGGGAATGAAGTCGCTGTTTCTATGGGCTACAGTTATAACATTCCGTGGTCCGATTTTTATGTAGGAGCTAACTTGAAATTGATCTCTTCTAAACTAGATATTTACACCTCTTTCGGCGGTGCGGTAGACATAGGAGTTCTTTATTACAATGAAGACAAAGCTATAAGAGCTGCGCTTGTGGTACGTAATTTAGGAACTCAATTCACTCCTTATAACGAGATTTATGAGGATTTGCCTTTAGAGATAGCCGTCGGGTTTTCTAATACGATGAAAAATATCCCGTTACGACTCCACGTCACCCTGGAGAATCTTCAACAATGGAATATAGCCTTTTCAAACGAGGCTAATGCACAAACCGATCTCGATGGTAATATCACTGAAGACCAACCTGGTTTTTTTAATAACGCTTTACGTCATACGGTTTTGGGACTAGAGATTTTCCCGGAGCAAATTTTTGAACTGCGATTGGGTTATAGTTTTAGAAGATCAGAGGAGTTGCGTATTGAAAATACTAGAGCCTTTTCTGGGGTCAGTGCCGGATTTTCCTTAAAGATGAACAACCTGCGATTCAGCTATACACATGCGAGGTATACACTGGCATCACATACGAGCCTTTTTGGTGTTAATATTAATTTACAATAGATGAGTAAAAAAATAACTATTGCCATTGATGGGCATTCCAGTACTGGTAAAAGTACCGCTGCAAAGCAACTGGCTTTGAAATTGCACTATGTTTATGTAGATACAGGAGCCATGTACAGAGCGGTCTCTTATTTCGCTTTACGCGAAAAACTGCTGGTTAACGGTAACCTAGACAAGCAAAAGCTTATTGAGAAACTTAAAGATATTCGCATCAGTTTTGTGTTTAATAAAGACACTAATAATGCAGACGTGCATTTGAATGGAGAAAATATTGAAAAACAAATCCGTACGCTTGAGGTAAGTAGCGTCGTAAGTAAGGTGGCTGAAGTTTCTGAAGTACGCGCCAAACTAGTGGAGCAGCAAAAAGCAATGGGCGATAAGAAGGGCATTGTGATGGATGGCCGCGATATAGGAAGTGTAGTTTTTCCAGATGCCGAACTCAAAGTGTTTATGACCGCAGCGCCTGAAATACGCGCGCAAAGGCGTTATCTGGAGTTGGTAGAAAAAGGTGATGATGTTTCTCTTGAAGAGGTACTTAAAAATGTAGTGGAAAGAGATCATATGGATTCTTCTAGGGAAGACAGCCCACTGATACAATTGCCAGAAGCAAAATTACTAGACACGTCAGAAATGACTCGAGAAGAGCAATTTGAATTATTAGTTTCTTGGGCTGAGGAGGCGATAGAAAAGGCGTAGTTATTTTCGTGTCATTCCGCTGCATAGCGGAATCTTTTAAAACCTTTCTCAGAGCTATCTAAAAAATTCGACCATCAATCAAACATGCCAAGAGAAATACTTTGCATGTTGATTTCTGAAAGTTTTCTTGAACAAAGTTATTGAGATTTGACATACCAACTATTTGTGTTGGCATGTAAAAAAATCGACCATCAATCCAACATGCCAAGAGAAATATTTTGCATGTTGATTTCTGAAAGTTTTCTTGAACAAAGTTATTGAGATTTGACATACCAACTATTCGTGTTGGCATTGTCTAAATCTGACGGTGATTTTGATGTTTTTTTTATAAATATGAATTCTTCCTGAATCTAGATGTAGTGGACTGATTGTACCGTTTTCTCCATCACTCGAAATTTTTCAATTAATTTCTTATTTTGATATCGATGGCTTTTCTAAAAGACTTTATTGATTGCCATAACTTGAAAAAACAATTGTTTTTTGACTCTATAATTATTTGGGGTATTCTCGTAGAATGAGCAATTCCTAAAGGATCATCTTTTAAAATAGTAATTGATTCTATTAATGTAGGATCTATCGCTTCATATTCTTCTTGAGATATTTCAACACCGTCAAAAGTGATTCTATGCTTTTGATTTTTGTTGTAATCATTAAGCTTTTCTAAATCTGATCGAAACTTTATTGTATCTCGTAATTTTTGATATTCCAGAGGCACGATGATGGTATCATAAGGCATAGTTGTGATGCCTCGATAATTTAAATTAGTATATGAGTGAATAGCTACCAAACTGGTATTAATATTTGAATTGTCGTTAATTTTTTCAAGTTGAGAGTAATATCCTTTCAGTTTAAAAATTAGGGTATCATTCTTTCTGGCGTTGATTTTAAAGTTTCCATCAAAATCACTAAATATAGAATTAGAAGAACCTTTTACTTCTATTGTTACTCCAAGCATACCTCCATCATGATCAGATATATTACCAGATACATATTGTGCAGCTGCAATGTTGGTAATTAAGAACAGAAAAAGAGTGTATAATGTTTTCAATTTTTTTAATTGTTTAATTAGTCCTTACTAAAACCCCAGTAGTTCTTGTTACGTGTAAATTAGGTCCTAATCTAAATTTTAACGTATCTCCTTTACATTCTTCGATTTGATAGTAAGAATACTTAAAATCTTCAACTAAATATCTCTGTACCTCAGTTAGAGAATCTATATTTATTTGAGGATGATGAATAACAAAAACTCCTGAATCAAAACGATCAATTTTGATACTGCTATTATCACTTTCAAAACAGATACTATCCCCTTTTATTTCAAATTGATAATTAGTGTAGTGAGAAAACTCTTTGTCATGAATAGCTTTGTATTTACCATCTGAAATTTGACATTGTAAACTAAGAGGAATTATTGATGTGTAATTTTTTATAATTTGTGCTTTTGGAGAAGAGTTCAGTTCATCCATTGTTATAATGTAATTGACATAGAATACCAATCCTATTATAAACCCAGTACAACCAATAATAATTAGAAGATCGTTAAGTGTTAAAAGAGGTTTTCGAATATAAGTTTTATTCTTTTTTCTCATCTATTTCTTTATCTCAGATTCATAAACTCCCACCCATTCCTGTGGCGTCATTTTACGACACAACTCAGCAACCAAATCTAAAGGAATTGCATCTGCTTTTTTAAATCGCACACAGCTTTTTCCCATATCCAGTTTGTATTTGGAATGTTTAGGGAATTCGGTTTTGAACCATTTTAAAAGATCTGGATCAGCATAAATACCAGAATGATAAAGTGCAATAAAGTTTTTTTGTGAAGCAATATTGATAAAGGCTAATGGTGTCCATTCTTTCCCAACGTGATATCCAGGTTCATAAACACTTTTAGGAACATAATATCCTATCATACCGTATAGCATTCCTTCTTCAAAACCTGGAGGTAAATGTTTTAATATGACATCTCTCAAGTCATTCATAGCTTTCTTACGGTCCTCTGGTAGCTTATTTAAGTATTCTTTTGGAGATTTTGCTGTAGAAGTCATGGATGTATTGTTAGCATTTAAAAGTACACTTTCAAAATTAACTAATAATAAAACCTCACAGATAACAATCATACTTTTGGCCTTTAAAACCAATTTGTTTTTTAAATGACGTATTAAAAATTTGAATTGTTTTTTATCAAGTTTAGGAATAAAATCTAAGCATAGCTATAGCTACGGTTCTATTTTATGACGAAAAATGGTTAAAAAAGAAACTAATTTTATGCGGCATTTGAAAGATAAATTGGTGTCAGTTGATCATTGGTTCTTACCTGTGAGGTTTTTTAATTTTTAATAGCCAGAATAGGAAAGGTTTTGAGTTTCATATTCCTTGTAAGACTCTACTAGTCTAATAAATTCTGCACGATAACCGTCTTCATCTGTTCCTTTTCCTTTTTTAGCCAGTTTTATAACCGCATCTAAATCTGTGGAGTTGGTGTATTTAGAATGTCTCAACTGCATTCCGAACAATGCTACAGCAGCTGCAAATTGCATATTGTCGTCGGCTTTGGTCGTTTTATTTCTTTGTACAAATTCCATGGCGGTACTTTTATCGCCATCCGGTTTTTTATAACGCAGCTTTACCGTAAACAACTCATCGTTGAAATCTTTTGAAAATGAGGTGTTGGTATATTTTAAATCGGTCAGTTCTTTGAGGTGTTCACTGCTTTTACCAGTTGGCACAATTTCATATAGTGCGGTTACTGTATGACCTATTCCTAATTCGCCTGCGTCTTTGTTGTCGTCTACAAAATCTTCGGTAGCCAGCAATCTGTTTTCATAACCTATAAGTCGGTAAGCCAATACATTCTTAGGATTGAATTCTACTTGGAGTTTTACATCTTTTGCTATGGTATACATGCTGCCGGTGAATTCCTTACCAAAAACTTTACGAGCCTCCTGAATGTTATCTATATAGGCATGATTGCCGTTTCCTTTGTCGGCTAGTGTTTCTAACTTAGCATCTTGATAATTTCCATATCCCATTCCCAAGACCGATAAGAACACACCGCTCTTTCTTTTCTCTTCGATTAATTTTTCCATAGCGCGATCACTAGAAGCGCCAACGTTAAAATCCCCATCGGTGGCTAGAATAACACGATTGTTTCCATTTTTGATAAACTGTTCTTGAGCTACTTTATAAGCAAGTTCTATTCCTTCCCCGCCTGCAGTAGAACCACCAGAGTCGAGGTTGTCTAGGGCTCTGATAATTGTTTCCTTATCTGCTCCTGAAGTAGGTTCTAAAACGATTCCAGCGGCACCGGCATACACCACTATAGAAACTTTGTCTTCTGCTCTTAATTGCTGTACTAATATCTTAAAAGCCGATTTAAGTAAAGGCAATTTATTTTCTGAGGACATAGATCCAGAAACATCGATTAAGAAAGTCAAATGTGAAGCAGGAAGTTTTTCACGATCGATGTCTTTACCTTGTAATCCTATTTTGACCAACTGTGTTTCTTTGTTCCACGGTGTCTTGGATACATTGGTATGAACGGCAAATGGTTGATCATCAGTAGTTTGCTCGTAATCATATTTGAAATAATTAATCATTTCTTCAATTTTCACCGCATCTGGTTCAACAGTCTGGCCATTATTAATCATGCGGCGCACATTGCTATAAGAAGCTTTATCCACATCAATGGAAAAGGTAGATAGAGGGGAAGTACCTACTTGTTCAAATTCATTTTCTTCTATGTTCTTATAGGATTCATTTTCAAAAAGATGGTTGATCTGACGCAGGACTATTGCAGCTCCTTCCATCTTAACATCACCATTGGTTTCAATCTCAATCACACCCTTTGCTCCTCTATTTCCATACATAGAAGTTTGAGAGGCATCCTTTATAACGTTCACACTAGAGATCTCAGCAGTATTAAATTTTTTCAATTCATTGTTTGAGATGGGAGCACCATTTAAAATAATAAGGGGTTGTGTAAACCCATTAATACTCCCAACACCTCTTAAGTTTATAGTGCTATTGGCCCCAGGCTGGCCATTAGAATTACGAATGTTTATTCCAGCTACTTGACCAGAGAGGGTTTGTACATAAGTAGCGTTTGGCCTGGACTTTATAGTTTTTGAAGTTACTGTACTGTTCGCCACACGACTACTTCGAGCTGAGGTGGTTCTATACCCTACAACAATTACCTGATCCAGGCTCGTAGTCAGAGCAACATTAATGACCCTTCGATTTCCAACTAAAATTTCTTGAGAATCATATCCAGAGTAGGTAAAGACAAGCTTGTCTGTTGCTTGTGCTTCTATGGTATAATTACCGTCAAAATCTGTGGTGGTATTTGTTTTAGCCCCTTTTACAGAAATAACGACGCCAAATAGGCTTCCCTCACTATCTGTTACTTTCCCAGTGATGGTTTTTGCTTGAGATAAGCTGGCACCAGCTATAAATACGAGTAATAGTAAAAAGTTTTTCATGATTTTGGTTTTTAAATTCATTTAAAACTACACCTGTGTTAGAGGTATAAAAAGCAATAATGAGTCAAGTGGTCTTTTGGTCTAGTGAAATAGGATAGAGGTTGAGGGAGTTGCAGGAGGTTCCGCTTTCGCGAAAGCGATATAAAAAGCAAGTTTTTTCATGTATTGAGGTGTTGGTATTCATGAAAAAAGAACGTATTTTTGCAAACCCAAATCGAGAACAAGGAAACCGGTTGGGAGTCAAAACTTTATAAACATATCTTCTAGAGCAGTTCTATTAGTTTCCACAAGTCTTTAGAATACAAATTTTAATCAGCAAACAAATTATGGCTGAAGAAACAAACAAAAAAGAACTTGAAGTTGCACAAGATGTTACAACTGATAATCAAGTTCAAGAACAAGTAGAAGAAGCAACTGTAAGACCTACTTCTCCACAACAAGAAGACCCAACAGCATTTCTAGACTCTTTTGACTGGGAACGTTATAGTGAAGGTATTGAAAAAGTGGATGAAGCTCAGTTAAAAGCATTTGAAAAATTAGTATCTGACAACTTTGTTGACACTATAGATACTGACGTTATTGAAGGTACAGTGATCAAGATTACTGATCGTGATGCAATCATTGATATCAATGCAAAGTCTGAAGGTGTTATTTCTCTTAATGAGTTCCGTTACAACCAGAACCTGAAAGAAGGTGATAAGGTTGAGGTTCTTGTAGATATACGTGAAGATGCGACAGGACAATTGATCCTTTCTCACCGTAAGGCACGTCTTATCAAGGCTTGGGAACGCGTTAATAACGCACACGACACTGGCGAGATTGTAAACGGTTATGTGAAATGTCGTACTAAAGGTGGTATGATCGTAGATGTATTCGGTATCGAAGCATTCTTACCAGGTTCACAAATTGATGTGAAACCTATACGTGACTATGACCAGTACGTTGATAAAACAATGGAATTTAAGGTGGTGAAAATCAACCACGAATTCAAAAACGTTGTAGTATCTCACAAAGCGCTTATCGAGGCAGATATCGAAGAGCAGAAGAAAGAAATTATCTCTCGTCTAGAAAAAGGACAAGTACTAGAAGGTGTTGTTAAAAACATTACTTCATACGGTGTATTTGTTGATTTAGGTGGTGTAGATGGATTGGTACACATTACTGACCTTTCTTGGTCACGTATCAATCATCCTAACGAGATTGTAGAACTAGATCAAACACTTAACGTGGTAATCCTTGACTTTGATGAAGATAAGTCACGTATCCAGTTAGGTCTTAAGCAGCTAGAGGCTCACCCATGGGAAGCACTATCTGACAAGATCAAGCCAGGAGATAAGGTGAAAGGTAAAGTAGTTGTAATCGCAGATTACGGTGCATTTGTAGAGGTAGAAGAAGGAGTTGAAGGACTTGTTCACGTATCTGAAATGTCATGGTCTACGCACTTAAGAAGTGCTGGTGACTTTGTAAAAGTAGGAGATATTATCGATGCTGAGGTACTTACAATAGATAGAGAAGATCGCAAGATGTCTCTAGGTATGAAACAACTTCACCCAGATCCATGGACAGACATTACTACTAAGTACCCTGTTAGTTCACGTCACACTGGAACGGTAAGAAACTTTACCAACTTCGGAGTATTTTTAGAACTTGAAGAAGGAGTAGATGGATTAATATACATCTCTGACCTTTCATGGACTAAGAAAGTGAAGCATCCATCAGAATTCTGTACAGTAGGAGATACACTAGAAGTAGTGGTTCTTGAACTAGACGTAGAAGGACGTAAATTATCACTTGGACACAAGCAGACAATGCCTAACCCATGGGATAAATACGAAGCTGAATTTGGTGTAGGAACAACTCACGATATTGAAATTACTGAAACTGTAGACAAAGGTGCTGTAGTGAACTTTAATGAAGATATCTCTGTGTTCATTCCAACTCGTCACTTAGAAAAAGAAGACGGTTCTAAATTGAAAAAAGGTGAGAAGGCGCAAATCCAGATCATTGAATTTAATAAAGAATTTAAGCGTGTAGTAGGTTCTCACATGATTCTTCATAAAGAAGAGGAAGCTAAGAATGTACAACAAGCAGCTGCTAAAGCTCAAGAAGATGCTAAACCTACAATAGGTGATGCTAACTCTAAGCTTCAAGCTCTTAAAGATAGAATGGAAGGAAAGTAAGATCACTTTTCTTTTAACTCAAAATCCCTTATCGGTTTTCGATAAGGGATTTTTTTATGCCTCAACTTTATGGTATGATCAATCATTAACTTGATCTATCACTATTGATGTTAGGTTCGTATTCAATAGCCAAGTCAAGAAATTGAGCCTGTTTAAATAGGAGAGTGCATTGGTAACTCATCTTTTACTATTTAAAAAAGATGAAGCATGTTGCATTATCGATGCCTAAATTAGAAAATCAAAGGGAGGTTTCAAGTAGTAATAAAATCATTAAGTCTTTAAAAGCATTTTTTAATTTCATTAATTAAAATTCAAACTTTAATCACAGTCCAAAATACTTATCTTTGCTTAACGAAATGGTGATGTTACCATTACATTTTTTGAAATTAAATTGGTTTCATGAGTCAAAAATTACTTCTCGACGCCGCAGCTCTGGATATTATACTTCACAGGCTAGCTTGCCAATTAATAGAAAATCACGATACATTTGAAAACACGGCACTAGTTGGTCTGCAACCTAGAGGAAGTTTTTTATTAAAGCGTCTGGCTGATATTTTAACAACCAGCTACAAGATCAAGGATCTAAAAACTGGATTACTAGATATTACCTTCTATCGAGATGATTTTAGACGGAGTGAGGAGCCACTTAAAGCAAATTCTACCGAAATCAACTTCTTAGTAGAAAATAAAAAAGTAGTCATCGTAGACGATGTGTTGTATACAGGAAGAAGTATACGAGCAGCATTGACGGCATTGCAATCTTTCGGTAGACCAGATACTATAGAGTTGCTTACACTTATTGACAGAAGATTTTCCAGACACTTACCCATACAGCCAGATTACAATGGGCGTCAAGTTGATGCCATTAATAATCAAAAAGTAAAAGTACTCTGGAAAGAAAATGGAGGAGAAGATGCGGTTTACCTTATAAAAAATGAAGACTAATGAGTGAATTAAGTGTCGATAATTTATTAGGTATCAAATACCTTAGCGTAGCAGACATCAACCTGATTCATAGAACTGCAGACCAGTTTAAAGAGATCATCAATAGACCTATTAAAAAAGTACCTTCCTTAAGAGATATCACAATTGCCAATCTCTTTTTTGAGAATTCTACTAGAACAAAACTTTCTTTTGAACTGGCAGAAAAACGCCTTAGTGCAGATGTTATTAATTTTAGCGCTGCTCAAAGTTCCGTAAAGAAAGGGGAGACGCTGGTAGATACGGTAAATAATATTCTTGCTATGAAAGTGGATATAGTCGTGATGCGACATCCCAATCCAGGAGCTGGAGTATTTTTATCCAAACATGTAGATGCACGAATAGTTAATGCTGGTGATGGTGCTCATGAGCATCCCACACAAGCGCTATTAGACAGTTATTCTATCAGAGAAAAACTGGGAAGCCTTCAAGGTAAAAAGGTGGTCATAGTAGGTGATATTTTACACAGCCGTGTCGCCCTTTCTAACATTTACTGTCTTAAAAAATTAGGTGCTGAAGTAATGGTTTGTGGTCCTGCCACTTTATTACCTAAGCATATAGAATCCCTAGGAGTAAAAGTAGAGCTGAATCTTAAAAAAGCACTAGAGTGGTGTGATGTGGCAAACATACTGCGTGTACAGAATGAGCGTATGGATATTTCTTATTTCCCAAGCGTTAGAGAATATGTACAGCAATATGGTGTGAATAGAGAATTACTCGATAGTCTCAAAAAAGACATTGTCATTATGCATCCTGGGCCTATCAATAGAGGAGTAGAAATAACGAGTGATGTGGCCGACTCTGATCAAGCGATCATTCTGAATCAAGTAGAAAATGGCGTAGCCATTAGAATGGCAGTCTTGTACCTGGTTGCCGCAAAAATTAGAAGAAATGATTAGTGAAGAAAACGATACCTACATACTTTTAAAAGATGAGCGAGATGATATTAAAGATTTTGCTTTATTTCTAGATCGCATATACGATCAGTTTAAGGAAAAAAATCTCATTATTGACTTGCTACAATACAACAAGGTTTCTTTAATGGATTTGATTTCCTTTTTAGAGTTAAGTGACAAACACAGAGCTACAAAGCAGTCTTTTGTAATGGTGAACACGGCCTTATCTATGGACGAAATTCCGGATGAATTAATAATTGTGCCTACCATACAAGAGGCACAAGATGTAATTGGGATGGAAGAAATAGAACGCGACCTAGGGTTTTAAGCTATCTAGACTCCTTACTTCCAACTGAGACTAAAAACGTATTTTTATAGTCCAAAACCATTTGATTTGAAACTAACCATACTTGGTTGCCATAGTGCCACTCCAAAAGATAACGCTCGTCCTACAGCCCAGATATTAGAAATGAAAGGACATCTCTTTCTAATTGATTGTGGAGAAGGAACACAAATGGCATTGCGTAAAAACCGCATCAAGTTTTCTCGGATCAAACATATTTTTATTTCTCATCTTCATGGAGATCATGTGTATGGTTTGATAGGATTGATTTCTACTTTTTGTCTTTTAGGTAGAGAGTCGGAGTTGACGATCTATGGACCTAAGGGGATCAAGGAAATGATTTTGTTGCAATTAAAATTGGCTAAAGTGTACACTTCTTTTGATTTACGCTTTCGCGAAAGCGTAGAAAACATCCCACACCTCTTGCTAGAAGACGACTCTTTGACGGTAACTACTATTCCATTAGAACATCGCGTTTTTACTCATGGCTTTCTTTTTCGAGAAAAACCAGGGGATAGACATTTAGATATTGTTGCCTGTGAAGAATACGGAATTGATCATGCCTATTACCGTAAAATCAAACAAGGTCATGACTTTGCACTAGATAATGGCGAGGTAATTCCTAATCATGAGTTGACAATGGATGGTGATCCACATAAGAGTTATGCTTTTTGTAGCGATACGGTTTATAAGGAAGATATGGTGCCGCAAATCAAAGATGTGACGGTATTATATCACGAAAGCACTTTTTTAAAATCACACGAGCACCTCTGTGAAAAAACAAAACACTGCACTGCTGCCCAAGCAGCAACTATCGCACAAAAAGCAAAAGTAGGAACATTGATTCTCGGTCACTATTCTTCACGTTATGGCGATTATGAGCTTTTTAGAAAAGAAGCCAAAGAAGTATTTGAGAATTCAGAGCTGGCGCTAGATGGAAAGGTGTTTGAGTTTTAAATAACATTTATATACAACAAAGCCCCATCGTGAGATAGGGCTTTGTTGTAAGTTCTTATTATTGAAAAGAGTCTCTTATTTCTAAAAAGCTAGATTTTTTTCATTTGATCTTTCATCATTTTGATCTGATCTTTTAGCATCCCGTGTTTGTCTAATTTTTTAGCTTCGCTTAAGAGCATAGTGGCTTCACGTTTGCGTCTTTTCATCATAGAAATACCTGCAAGGTTGAGCTTAGTTACCGCAATGTCTTGATCCATGCTGAGTCCTAAAGAGAGCGCTTTTTTAAAGTACTTCTCTGCTTTGGTCATGTTTTCTTGCGAGATCATCAAACCGTGTAAGTAGTTGTAATATCCTTGTTGCTTCTTAACGAGAGCGGTTTCTGGATGAGATATTTTATCCAACCAGTTTTTTGCTCCAGGAAAATCTTGTTTTCTCAACTTTAAAAAAGCTAATAAGATCATTTCATTTTTGAAATAAAGAAAAATGAATATTCCAGAAAAGAGAATTAAGAAGATTCCAGTAAGAATCTCGTTTCTAGTGATTTGATATATGGCATAGGCTACAATTAAAGCAGTAATGACCAATTTGATGTTTTTGTTAAACATTATAAGGTGTGTTTTAAAGTTTGCAAAGATAAGGATTTAGACGTTCTTTGTTTCCAGTCTATATCTCCGTTTTTGGCTGATTTTGTAGCCTCACTAAATATCTTTGCGGTAAGTTCTTCTTCTTTTATGAAGTGTAGGTTCGTAATTTTTCCAAGACGCTTGTACAGCAAGGTTGTCTTCTAATTCTGGATTTGTTTCGCACTTTTTAATACCATAATTCATAAAGTTGACGATAATATTTCTAAACATCATAGCAGTAACACCTTTACCTTGATATTCTGGATCGATGCCGATCAAATAAAAGGCCGCCTCCTTATTTTTCTTTTTTGCTTTCAATAAATGTATAAAACCAAAGGGGAATAACTTTCCATTCGCTTTTTGTAATGCTTTAGAAAAAGAAGGCATGGTAATCGCAAAACCTACTAATTTATCTTCTTGGTCTACCACCAGTTCTATAAAGTCTGGATTTATAAACGGAAGGTATTTTTCTTTATATAATTCTATTTGATATTGTTGTATAGGTACATAGGTAACTAGATTGCTGTATGTTTTGTTTAACAAGTCAAACATAGCATCTACATAGGGTAGGATTTCTTTAGTCGTGCTAAACTGAAGGGATTTTAACGTGTAGCGCTTTGCTATGATATCTGCAAACCTATTGATTTTATCAGGAATAGGATTTGGTGGTTGGAACTTGAATTCCACCCATTCTGCGGCTTTTACATAACCTAGTTGTTCTAGATGTTCCTTATAATAAGGATGATTGTACCACGTGATCATGGTGCTCAATTCATCAAAACCTTTGATCAGTAAACCAGCCTTATCCATGTTAGAAAAACCTACGGGTCCTTCCATGAACTCCAAATGTTGTTCTTTTCCTACTTTTTGAACTTCATCAAGTAAGGCTCTGGTCACCTCGATATCATCAATCATATCCAGCCAGCCAAAACGCATCTTAGGTTTCTTTTGTTCTTTAATTTCAATGTGATTGATCAATGCTGCAACACGTCCTACTATCCTATTATCCTGATAAGCAAGAAACATCCAGCAATCTGCATTTTTGAAGACCTGATTTTTATTTGGATCAAATATTGCCAGTTCATCTTTAATGATAGGGGGTACAAAGAACTTATTGTCTTTGTAAAGGTCCATTTGAAATTGGACAAATTTTTTGATGTCCTTTTTAGACTCAATTTTACGTACTTCAATCATAAGTTATATGCCGCCTCCTTCTCCTTCAAGATTGAGTTTGTTTTTTTTCTTTTTCTTTTTCCCTTTTTTATCATCAGCTTGCGGGTCGCTTGTCTGCTCTATAGGAGTGTCTTTATGAAAATCCAATCGGTACGACATTCCTACATTTACTTGAAAGACTGTTGGTGTATCTTTAAAATTTAAAGTAACACTCGTATCCACTTGCCAGTCTTTGGTAACTAAATAAGTCACACCACCACGACCTAAATCATCACTATAAAAATCAGATTTTAGGCCTTGATACTCTGCAAATATCGCCCATTTATTACTCAAACTACGGGTCATGGTTAATAACCATTGATAGGATGGATAGTCAGTAGCTATCCGGTCTGCGACAAAGTTGGTCACAAATACCCAACGGCCCCAGTTGTTTTGAGTTATTAATTCCAATCGAGGAGATATAGTGGAATCGTCTGGGGGTGTTAGTAGATTATTCTCGCTAAAATCAAAATTAGCACCGGCATAAACTGAAACAGCAGGAATAAGGTCTCTCCAGTCCAACTTGTTATTTGCTTTCCAACTTAATAAGTTGACCTTCTTTTCACCAAAAAACTGATATGGGTCAAAGACCAGATACTTTGCACCAACTGTAAATCTTGAAAAATTAGAAAAAGAAGTATTGGTAGAGACGGTACCATTAAAATCGGTTTGATCGATACTGTTATAAGTACCAAAAACAGAAAACTCTAATTTTTCGGTAACAGCACCGTACCTCAGCTGGAAACTAGTACCTATATAATCTCGCTCATACCTTTGAAGAAGATGCTCCTCAGCACGATAAAAAAGGGAACCTTCTATTTGTGCCACTCCATTCCCCACTGCAAAAGCACCTTGAGATCTTCCAGGACTATTAGTATTGATAGTTTCTGTATATTGGGCATGTACTAATTGAATTGTAACAAACAGCAATAAAAACAGTCTTATACTTTGAGTGGAGTATTTCATATTTATTTATTCTTGCTCAAATTTAATATTTCTTATAGAGTATCGTGGCTTAGACTTATTATTTTTACACAAAAGATTATTATTTGGAATTTTTACAGACATTACTAATCATCCTACTTGTCCTCGTAGGCACAAGGCTATTGTGGAAATCCTTTGGGAAAATGTTTCTCAAATGGTTAGGAATGAAAGCTTTACAACGTGTTCAGAATAGTTTTGAAAAACGTGCTGGTTTTCAGGAAGAACAAAATCCTTTTCAAAACACAAACAGTAGGCAATCAACAAGTGCCAAATCTTCCACACCGTTGAAATCAAAGGAAAAGAAAAAGGTAGGTGAGTACATCGACTTTGAGGAAATTGATTAATTTCCCTCATTCATTTTATTTAAAGTTTTCATGAATTTTGATTTCAAGAAATTAGTACCGCATTTAGCCGTATTTATAGTTTTTATCATTGCAGCACTCGCTTATTTCCATCCCGTTTTAAGTGGTAAAAAATTGTATCAAGGTGATATTGTTCAATATAAAGGTAACGCTAGGCAGCTTATCGATCACAGAGCTGAGACCGGGGAAGAGCTGTATTGGACAGATGCCGTTTTTGGGGGGATGCCTACTTATCAATTAGGCGCACGATATGAATACGATTTTATAGACAGTCTTGATCGCGCATTGAGATTTTTACCTCGTCCAGCAGACTATCTATTTCTTTACTTTGCTTGTTTTTATGTACTTATGTTGGTCATGAGAGTAGACTGGAAAATAGGTTTACTCGGTGCACTAGCATTTGGTTTTTCTACCTATCTCATCATCATTATTGGAGCTGGGCATAATTCAAAAGCCCACGCTATTGCTTATTTCCCGTTGGTATTAAGCGGTCTCATACTCGTTTTTCAAAAACGATACTTACTCGGCTTTGTGTTAACGGCACTGGCCATGTCATTAGAATTGCAGGCAAATCATCCTCAGATGACTTATTATTTATTGCTAGCGGTAGTAATTTTAGGAATTGCCTATTTTATAGATGCCGTTAAAAAGAATTTGATTCCGCATTATTTTAAATCTATTGGAATCATGATTGCTGCCGTAGTTCTCGCTTTAGGAACTAATGCTGGTAACCTCCTAGCTACTAGTGAATACTCCAAGGAAAGTACGCGTGGGGAAAACAATTTGACGGTAAATGCTCAGGGCGAAAGCTTAGCAAAAACAAGCGGCTTAGACTACGATTATATTACGGATTACAGTTACGGACTGTCAGAAAGTATGAACCTTGTTTTACCGCGTTTTGCTGGTGGGGGAAGTGGAGAGGTTTATGATGAAAATAGCCAAAGCCGGGAACAGCTTTCTAGAATAGACCCTTCTACATTAAATGAAGAAGAGATGAGTTATCTCAATCAGCTGGTCTCCTTAAGTCAACGTAAATATTGGGGCGATCAATCCATTGTAGAAGCACCTGCTTATCTAGGAGTAAGTGTTGTATTTTTAGCTTTATTGTCTCTGTTCTTAATCAAAGGAAGATTAAAGTGGTGGACTCTTACGGCCATTGCCCTCTCACTACTACTTTCTTATGGTAAGAATTTAAGTTGGCTTACAGAGTTCTTTATAGACTATGTGCCATTTTATAACAAGTTTAGAGCGGTAACTTCTATTCAAGTAATAATTGAATTGTGCGTACCTGTACTCGCAGCAATAGGTTTGTGGCAGTTCTTTAATAAAAAAACAGCCCTAGAGAAAAAACGAAAAGCATTATTATATGCTGGAGCAGGTTTTGGCGGATTATTGCTTCTTATAGCCTTTTTAGGTTCTTATATCTTTAATCTTACAGGACCTTATGATGAATATTTATTAGACTTTCCTCAGTTAGGGTCAAGGTATGTAAAAGCACTACAAGCTGATCGTTTTGCAATGATTCAAACGGATGCGTTTAAAGCATTGTTATATGTAGGATTGATTTGTGGCTCTTTATATTTATTATTAAGTGATAAGATTAAAGAGACGGCGGTTTTAATTGTTTGCGGTGTCGTTATTCTTTTCGACTTGGTCAGCTTTGATTTAAATTATGTCAATTCAGAAGATTATGTCAGCGCTAGAGAATATGCTTTTGCATTTGATAAAACTCCAGCAGATGAAGTGGTGCTTCAAGACAAAGAGCATTTTAGAGTCTATGATCAATTGGCAGATCCAGTGAATAGTGGTAGAGCAGCTTATTTTCATAAAGCCATGGGTGGTTACCATGGAGCAAAACCACGTAGGTTCCAAGATTTAATGAATTTCTATTTTGTAGAAGAGCAAGGAATAACTCGAGAGCAATTAGAAATACTAGCGATGTTTAACACCAAATATATCTTGGGTCAAAATCAAAACGGAACCGTTGCTCAACAAAACCCAGTAGAATTAGGAAATGCTTGGTTTGTAAGTGATATTAAAACGGTGGCAGATCAAAACGAGGAAATTCTAACTTTAAAAGAGCTCGATGCAGACTCTCTTGCTATAATGACCAAAGATCAAAAAGAGTTGATAGGTTTAAAGAGTGTAGGTAAAGATGCTGCGGCTACCATAAATCTCAAGGATTACAAAACAGAAGAATTGACCTACACCAGCAACAACAGCAAAGAAGGGTTGGCTGTATTTTCAGAGATGTATTATCCATATGGATGGAAGGCTAGCATAGATGGTAGTGAAGTTCCTATTGCACGAGTTAATTATGCGTTGAGAGGATTAAAAGTCCCTGCAGGACAGCACGAAATCGTTTTTAAGTTTGTACCAGAAGTCGTAAAAACAGGTTCTACCATTATGTTGATTAGTAATATACTATTGCTATTGATCGTTTTAGGCGGTTTATTTACAGTTTATAAAAAGAACGTTTAGCCCTTGAAAAAGCCAGTATTGATTATCAGTTATTATTGGCCGCCAGCTGGTGGGCCAGGTGTACAGCGCTGGTTGAAGTTTGCAAAATACCTTCCTAGAAATGGTTATGATGTGACGGTAGTCGTACCTGAAAATCCAGATTATCCAGTGTTGGACAAAAGCCTAATGGAAGACATTCCAGAAGATATTAGACTACTTAAAGTACCTATTAAGGAACCTAGTAGGATGGCTGGTAAGCTTTCGCGAAAGCGTACTAAAAATCTACAACGCGGTATTTTAAATAAAAAAGCTAGTTTTCTAGAGCGCACTCTGGTATGGCTGCGCGGCAATTTTTTTATTCCAGATGCTCGAGTAGGATGGAAGCAACATGTTTTAAGAGCAGTAGAATCTTATCTTTCAGAAAATCGGGAATGTACAGTGATCACCACAGGACCACCACATTCTGTGCATTTAATAGGAATGGAACTGAAAAGCCTTCTCCCTTCCATCAAATGGCTGGCCGACTTTCGGGATCCATGGACGACTATAGGGTATCATAAAGACTTAAAGCTAGGGAAACGCGCTCAAAAAAGACACTTAGCATTAGAAAAAGAAGTGCTCCACACAGCAGATTTGCTAATAGTTACCAGTCCACACACTGGAAAAGAATTTAAATCAAAAACAACAACACCCATACAATTGATTACTAATGGCTACGACATAACGCCTAATGCACAAAGAAGACAGCCAGACGCTGCGTTTGTTCTCGCACATATAGGAACTTTATTATCTGATCGCAATCCTCAATTGTTGTGGGAATCTTTGCGAGAACTCTGTCAAGAATCAGAAGACTTTTCAAGCGATTTTAAATTACAACTCGCTGGTAACGTTAGTCAGGAAATCTTAGATAGTCTTGTTGAATACCAATTAGACCAGTATCTGGACAATAAAGGTTATGTATCACATGATGAATCTGTGGAGCTGATGTATCAAGCGCAAGCTTTATTGCTTATTGAAATAGATACCGAAGAAACTAGAGCTA
Organism: Nonlabens sp. MB-3u-79; assembly: GCF_002831625.1. Lineage (NCBI taxonomy): Bacteria > Pseudomonadati > Bacteroidota > Flavobacteriia > Flavobacteriales > Flavobacteriaceae > Nonlabens > Nonlabens sp. MB-3u-79. Next base: position 2,246,097 of record NZ_CP025116.1, read on the forward strand.
TCATACCAGGTAAAATCTTTGAATATTTTGCAAGCCGCCGTCCTATTATAGCTATAGGCCCTAAAGAAGCAGCTATAGAATTACTGATTACGGACACGCATTCTGGAGAGTTTTTTAATTACCAACAAAAGGAATCCTTAAAAAAGTATATCAGTCACCTTTATGACCTCTATAAAAAAGGTCAAAATGATAGTAATTTCAATGATCATATAGACCGATATCGACGTGCTCACCTTACTCAAATTCTTTCCAAAACCATAGAATTTGTATGGGAGTAGTCATCAAACAATCCGTTTGGAACCTAGTAATTACTGGGTTGGGTTTTGTGCTAGGAGCACTTAACGTACTTATTCTTGCTCAAATCTACCTCTCAGACGATTATTATGGTTTATGGAATTATGTACTCTCTACTTCTTTTCTCTTTTTTCCATTGATGTCCTTTGGTATTCATAACACCATTGTAAAATATTACTCGAGTTATACCACTAAAGAGGAGCGTGATGGCTTTTTAACTCAAATGTTGTTGTGGCCTTTATGCATTATCATTCCAGTAATAGGAATCATTTATCTGGCTCAGGATACAATCGCTTCTTATATTTCTGATAAAAATGAAATCACAGGAGCTTTTTTATGGTGTATTCCTCTGATAGCTATTTTTCAAGCCTATTTTGAGATCTTCTATGCTTGGGTAAAAGTTCATATGAAAACCATAGGCGGTAATTTTTTAAAGGAAGTTTTTTATAGAGCTGGTGCTATGCTTACTCTAATGATGCTTGCCATGGGATGGATTGATCAAACAGAGTTCATTTACAGCTTGGTTTTTATTTACGCACTGCGTGCGCTGTTAATGAACATTTTAGCATTTCAAACCTATCTCCCTGTGTTTAAATTTCAGAAGTTGATGAATACTTCAAAGATTATCAACTATAGTATTTATATGATTATAGCGGGTTCTATTTCTACAGCTTTAATCGATCTTGATAAATTTATGCTCAATCAGTACGTGACTATTGATCAAATAGGATACTATGGTATTGCCGTTTTTATCGCTACTGTGATCGCAGTCCCTGCTAGAGGAATGGCTCAAATAACACACCCACTTACAGCAGGTCATTTTAATAGAAATGAGATGGGAGACGTAGCGCAATTGTATAAAAGAAGCTCTCTTAATTTAAGTGTGGTCGCCGGTTTTTTATTGGTGATTATCTTTTGTAATCTCAACGAGTTCTATGCGATGATGCCCCAAGAAACACGTATTGCAATTCCAGTGGTATTTCTGATTTCTTTGACCAAATTTTCAGAAAACTTATTAGGCAGCAATAATGCTATTCTTTACAACAGTGATTTATATAAAGTCACTTTGTGGATGGGCTTTTTGTTAACTTTTGTTGCTATAGGTCTTAATTGGTGGCTTATTCCCGAATTTGGTATCATCGGTGCTGCAATAGCTACGTGTATGGCTTATTTGTGTTACGCTTTCGCGAAAGCGTATTACGTGTACATTAAATTAAAAATACACCCATGGACTTCTAAAACATGGAATACTTTATTCCTTATAGTCGCTATCATAGGAGCGTTTTACTTTTGGGATTTCACATGGCATCCATTAGTGAATATCGCTATAAAGTCTGTTTTAATCTCGCTGATTTATCTTGGGTCTATCTATAAAATGAAGTTGTCTTCTGAAATTAATCAGATCATAAATAGATACTTTTTGCGCAGCTAGAATCAAATAGGAGCTTATAAGGCTTTTGTTTTGAGCCTCTTTGGGTAGATAACTCGGCTACTAATTAGTCCATTTAACAAACCATAAAAAAAGCCGATTCTTAATGAATCGGCTTTTTAGTAAACTTATAAATCTTATCCTCTTTTATTACTCCTTTTGGAGCCAGTAGAGCGATTTGCGTTGCTATTGGAACTTGTTCTAGAACTTCTAGCTTGAGTATTTCTTGAAGACGAGCTTCGCGAATTTACAGCTGTATCATTACTAGGTGATGGTCTTCTAGTGGCAGCACTTCTACTAGGAGTAGTGTTGCGATTCACTGGGTTACCAACGGTAGCATTTGTGTTTCGATTAGATCTATTAGACCTAGTTGTAACAGCAGGAATTGTTCTCGTATTCCCTACACTTAACGTTGAAGATCTTGATGTGCCTCTTGTATTTATAGGAGTAGCAGTTGTTGTTCTACTACTTCTTGTGTTTACTGCGCTGGCACTTCTTCCATTTCTTGAAGTAGATCTTGTGTTAACAGCAGTTGTGTTACGTCCAGTGTTTCTATCATTAGCCGCGGTAGTTCTACCATGATTATTTCTAGTTACTTGACTTCTTCCAGTAGCAATTGCTTGTCTGTTTCTAGAAACTCTATTGTTTACAGCAACAGCTCTACCACTTGCATCACGTCGTCCTCTTTCAAAACTTCTGTAGTTCACTCGATCATAAGGTCTGTAGAAGTCACGTCTGACATTTGCTCCGGCATAATACCCAGCATAATACCCATTGTAATAGGAAGGCGTATTCCAGTAGTTTCTGTGATAAGACCATGCATAACGTATCGGGAAATACGATAATCGGTATGGCGTATTGTAAACAATACATCTACTTACCAGTGGAAGACCATAGAAATTGTGCCATGGTTGGAAAACATAGTTTCTATTATACGCATTAATGTATCCGTTATAATAATCGATGACACCAGGTCTGCTATAGTAAACATTCAAGTTACCTATACGGTTGATATAACCACCGCGATAGTTTATAAAAACTTCACCTATCTGATTGACACGACCATAAGAGTCGTAGAATACAGGTATTTCTTCTATTTGTATAACAGCGCCGTAAGAATCGTACTGTACGAAGCGATTGTAATCATAACCAGTGTTGAAAGACATTTGCAGGTTTCCAGTGTTTACATAAACATTGGTACCATTTCTATCTTGTAAATAGTTAAAATCAAATTGACCGTCTGGAAATACAGCAAACTCGATTCCATTTTGATTAAAAATAAAGTTCTTTGTATAATTACGGTAGCGTCGGTCATCTTCTGTGTTTTCTGCATTTGAAAGACCCATCCCAAAAAGAAAAACAAGTGTTAGTGTAAATAGCTTTTTCATAATTATAGGTATTAATGTCAGCACTTCTTTATACCAACACTAATAACTAATCAACCAGCGTGCCAAACCATAAAAAGCTCATGCCGCATACGATGGTATCTGTGTTTTAAAAACCCTATGATTCTTTAAATCAGTGGTCTATATTTATTTTATTTAAATAGTAATTTCTAAAATACTTGTATCTCAGGAATTTTAAGTACTGTAGGACTAGCGTTTTTTGCATCCAAACGAAAGCTTGCATATAGCTGTCTTACAAAACATCTCCTTGTATGAAACTACCAATTGCAGTAGCATTGGGATAGGTTTCTTTAAGGTCAGCAAAGACATTTGTCGGTTATATCATGTTTTCTGGAACTGCTTCTGGTTCCATGATGGTAATCATAAACATATGGGTAATACCTGGATAACATCTCATAAGGTCCTTTCAATATTTGTTAAGATAAATGACATCAAAGCTTGCTTCTGCTATCCTATAAACATCTCTGCGCAAAGGTTGACCTTCTTTTTAAGGTTTTTAAATCAGGTAATTCTTTACCTATGTCAAGTGATCCTGTACTGTTATAATTCAAAAGCTATGTCGAATCAAATGCTTGTAGTGTGTGATCACTTTTTGAATAAACGACCTCTGGTATTTCTGTTTTCTGAATTTCTAATTCAGGGGTTTCTATGTTTTCTTTAGAACTTATACTGGTAAGTACGAATACAAAAAGGATGGATATCAATTTAATAAACATATCTACAATTACTTATGGTTTTATAATTCCGCTATTTTTCATTGAGAATACGTCCTCTGGGTTGATCACCTTTATAAAGCACCACTTCAGAATGTAAGAATTTAGCAGCAGCAGCAGAATCTTTTACTTTAGAAGCAGTTCGTTCTAACATTTCTAATTCAAAGGGGGTTAATACACTTTCTCTCACACCCTTTTTTCTCCAATTATTTTGGGGTCTACATCCTAATGCTATCCCGCGAGCCAGTGCCAGTGCATCTAGCAAAGCTTGATTGGCACCTTGACCTTTAAATGGGCTCATGGGGTGAGCAGCATCACCAATGAGTGTTACATGTTTTGCTTTTTCTAATACTAAAGGGTCGAGTAATGCTCGGTCATAAACGGGGTAACCAGAAACTTGAGCTGAAGAGGTGGCTTCCATAATCTGCGGAATAGGATGGTGCCATTGGGTTCTGCGGCAAGCTTCTTCTTTTAGAGCTGCAGCGCCTTTTTCACTTAGGGCTTTAGCATCCTTCTCTGCCATTGGGAAACTGAGTTGCCACATAATGGAATTAGCATCATATGGCATCATATAAATGCGTTCGTGACCGTTAGCGGTTTGAAATACGGTAGCGGAGTCTAATAATTCATGATCCAAATTATGGAGGTACTGCAAAGGACAAATTCCCAAAATAACAATACAATCTAAGTATCGCAGCGGATAAATATTTTCATCAATTAACAATTTACGCACCGAACTACGAATTCCGTCGGCACCGACTACAAGGTCTGCTTTCGTATTTTTATTTACTCCATCTACTTCAAAGCTCAGTTCCACAGGTTGATGCTCACTTTCTTTGAAATCGATCAATTGATGTCCCCATTGCACCATTTTTTGTCCGCCGAGTTGATCGAGTAGTGCTAAGCGCAAGGATTGCCTTGCGATATGAATATTAGTGCGTTTAGAATAGCTATTATCTTCTGATTCCAGCCATTTTCTAACTCCCCATTCACCGATGACCGTTCCATCTGTAGTATGAACCATATGTTTTGTAGATACTATTCCTTCTGTTAAAGAAAATATACCAAAGCCTTCCATAGCTTTACTCGCTTGTTGCAATGTCAAACCGTAACCTTGAGAACGAGCATCAAAGCTATTGTCGCGCTCGTAAAGTGTAAAAGGGATTCCACGGTGCAAACAAGCTACAGCTAATGCCACACCGCCGATTCCGGCACCTATTATAGCCACGTGCGGGTAGTTCTCTACATCAGGAACAGTTGGCGAAGTAGCAGTAACTAATCCGGAACCATTGCAGTCGGAGCAAGTAATTAAATGTCCTCTTGGTTTTATGGGAGCAGTTCCTTGACCATTTGATTTCTCAAATTGCTCTAAGGCTTGCTGATAACTCAATCTCACCTTCTTGCGCAGCCGCTGGCTTTTTTTACCTTGTCCTTTGCAGGTTGGGCAAATGCTATAGTTGGGATTAGGGATTTTATTATTTTTTAAGGAGTCCAATAATTATTTGTTATAATTTTATTTTTCATGCTCCTTTATCAACTTTTGATTTCTTAAAACAGGTAAGTAGTTGATTCCTATGGATCAGATATTTTCATCTGAAATACCATCACAAGAAGGTATTACATGATTTTTAAGTCGTACGATAGTCTGAAAATTGGTTAGAAAAAATTATGATCCTTTTTAGGATTCAATTTAGAGCTTATTCGACTATTTATTGAACCCGTTCTACAGCTCTGTTGAGTATGTTGTTTTTTCTGTATTCAAAAATCAAAGTTAGATAAAAAGAGAATAGTAGATTAAGGGAAAATTCTTTGAAGTAGACTCCCTTTATATTTCAAAAGCTCGAAGCACCTTTTCGGCATTTTTTAAATCTGAATTCAAAACAAACAATTCAACACTTTCTCCAGAAGTGCCGAAACCTGCAAGTCTTCCTGACTCTATAGGATTCTTAATAAGAAAAGATATATTCTGTTCCTCTAATAAAGATGCTATTCTATTCACTTGAATAGAAGTTCCGGTAAATATTCTTACGTGTTCATTCATATTCTTGTATTAATTGTTTTTATATTTTTGATTCAGAAATATGAATATACAAAAAAGTCTCAAAATTATTGCTTTTGTAATTCAATCCCAGCTCTAACTCCTTATTTCACCACCACCAGGCCAGATTTCTCTTCCTGGATTCGTGTGCTTATTGACAATCCTACGAGACTCAGATTTGGACTTAGCGTCTTTTTTTATTCCATATAAAATATCTTGTGCATGTTTTCGCGCAAGCTTAGCATCTACAATAGGTAGCGGATAATCCTTACCCAACTCAAAGTTTTGAAATACAGCTTCCATAGCTGGGATTTCCCAAGGTTCGTGAATATATGGAACAGGTAAATGCGCCAATTCGGGCAACCACTTTTTAAGAAATACAGCCTCTGGATCGTGATCGAGACTGTTTCTGACAGGGGAGTAAATACGTACCGTATTGATGCCGGTAACACCTGCTTGCATCTGTAATTGTGGGTAATGAATTCCAGGTTCAAAGTCTAAAAATTGTTGCGCCATATGTTCGCTAGCGTCCTGCCAAGGTTGCCATAGATGATGTGTAAAGAAACTCACTAACATAGCTCTGATTCTAAAATTCACAAAACCAGTAGCTACGAGGCATCTCATTCCAGCATCCACCATAGGATAACCAGTTTTTCCTTCTTTCCAAGCTTGTTGAACCTCAAGATTGCTAGGTTTGTTTAAAGATCTAAAAGCTGCATGTACATTGCGGTATTCCATCTGGTATTCCATCTCAAATTTCTCAATGAAATGTGCTTGCCATCTCAATCGCGATAAAAAGCTATTCAGATTGCGCTTGTTTTTAATCTGGCTTTTAAAACTAGCGGCCTTTTGTGCCACCATTCTAATACTTAGATTTCCCCAAGCGAGATAGGGTGACAGCCTGCTGCTGTAATTCCGACTGGTCAGTGGTTTGGAATAATGAGTATTGTATCCGTTAATACGTTCCTCCAGAAATCCTTCAAAGTATTTAAGAGCTGTTGTGGTGCCTCCTTTTTGAAAAGGGGTGGCCTTAGTGGTATTTAAATCAACTGATTTGAAGCTGGATTCTAGTTGTTTAATTCTCGAAATACCAAACAAAGTACTGTTGTCAAAATTGGGGTGGTCAAAGTCTTTATTGATAAAGGCAATCCAATGTTCTTTCCAGTTGGTTCTATTTTTTAATCCGCGTACGACTCCATTTGCAACAGACTCGCTCCAGTGGATCTTTTGAGTTTTAAAGTATTCTTTAAGCTTTATGTCTCTTTTGAAAGTAAGCAGCAAACCTGTTTCTTGGTAAGAAAACACATTCTTAATATCTAAACTCGAAGCTAAGGTTGTGAAAGCATGTGATGCATCGCTTTCTATGATCAATAATTGCGTTCCTATCGCAGCCAGTTTCTCGTTCATATTAACGAGCGATTGTTTGATAAAATCAAAATGACGTTCACTGTAATGAGCGTCATTTAAAAGCATAGGTTCAAAAATGTAAAGTAATAAGGTAGGAACTTCTGAATTTAAAGCAAGCATCAATGGCTCATGATCTAATAACCTTAGATCTCGCTTAAACCATACGATGTTTACTTCTTGTTTCAAGTTATGGATTCTATTAAATACAATTTGCACTGGTAAAAAGCTTACTACACAGTATATGCTGAATTAGTTCAGTACCACACCAAGTGTTTTTTCTCAATGGTAACTTTTATTTTGAAAACAACCTTTACTTATGTTCCAAAACCTTTTCTAGGCACAAAGACTAGCCTGAACGGTTTTGAAAATTGTCAGTTAAAGTGCGAGTCTAAAACGGTGATTGGATGATAAATTTAAAATCGGTTTTCGAGTACTTCTTTCCTCGCATCTACCGCATTACTAATTCCTCATGTTATCTCTTTTCTAAGAAAGGGCTTCTTTATACGTCTTTAAGCATCTTTCTCGAGCCTCTTTATGATCTACCATCATATCTGGGTATCTCGGGGTTTCAAATTCTGGAACGAATTCTTTAATGTATTTACGTTCCTTGTCAAATTTGTCTTTTTGAGTAATAGGATTAAAAATTCTAAAATAGGGGGCTGCATCAACACCGCTACCAGCGGCCCATTGCCAGTTTCCTACATTACTAGACATTTCATAATCGTTGAGTTTTTCGGCAAAATAGGCCTCTCCCCAACGCCAGTCGATTAATAAATGCTTGATAAGAAAACTTGCTACCAACATGCGTACGCGGTTGTGCATGTGACCCGTGGTATTGAGCTCTCGCATTCCAGCATCTACTAGTGCATAACCGGTGGTGCCGGTTTTCCATTTTTCAAATTCGTCTTCATTATTACGCCACTCGATGCGATCGTACTTCGATCTAAAAGCCGCGTCTTTGGTATGCGGAAAATGATATAAAATTTGCGTAAAGAATTCTCTCCAAATAAGTTCACTTAAAAAGGTTTTGTTATTGGCCTGATCGGCTTTGCGTATCATTTTACGCACGCTTACAACACCAAATCTCAAATAAATCCCCAATCGGGATGTTCCTTTTTCTATAGCCGGAAAGTTTCTTGTCTTTTCGTAATCTTCAATCAAAGTAGGGGTGACTGTATATGCTGGAATTTCAATTTTTGATTTTGAAAATCCCATGTCACTTAAAGAAAGGTTGGGCAACCGGCTGTTTTTAATACAATTATCCAGATGGTCGTTAGTATAGTAAAATTTTTGATCTGCTCCAGAACCAAAGTCTTTTCTAAAATGCTCCAGCCATTTATTCTTATAAGGTGTATACACTACATAAGGGTCTCCATCATTTTTCACGACATCATCTTTTTCATAAACTACTTGATCTTTGAAAGTCTTAAAGTCTATTTGATGTTCTGCGAGAAGCTGATCTATATGCAGATCTCTTTCTTTTGCATAAGGTTCATAGTCATGATTGGTATAAACCGTATCTATGTCATAAGACTCCATGATCTCCTTCCAAACCTCCATGGGTTTTCCATAATACAGGGCTATAGAACTCTCGTGTTGGTCTCGAAGTTCTGAACGCATGCGTTGCAGTTCTTCATGAATAAAGGTGACACGTGCATCATCTTCTGGAAGTTTATCGAGAATATCGCGATCAAAAATAAAAATAGGTAGGACTCTGAGATCGCTTTTGAGCGCTTCATAAAATCCTACATTATCATTTAATCTCAAATCCCTTCGGAACCAAAAAACGTTTACCTTTTCACTCATACTTCTTATCCTATACTCAGAGAACCTTTTCCTCCATTGACACCTATTACCTGACCCGTGATCCAACCTTCATTTTGATTGAGTAAAAATACGGCTAGACTAGCGATATCTTCTGGAGTACCTACACGTTTCAACGGGTGCATTTCTCCCATTTTCTCTTTTTTAGCATCGTTGTTTAGCAACCTACCAGCAAGTGGTGTGTCTACTAGAGATGGTGCGATCACATTTACTCTTACTGTTGGTGCATACTCAGCTGCAAGCGCTCTTGCATAACCTTCTATGGCGCCTTTTGCAGCGGCAATACTGGTATGGAAAGGCAATCCTGTTGCTACTGCTACGGTGGAAAAGTAAACAATACTACTAGTTCCATCTTTAGTAAGCAATGGCAAAACAGATCTGGTCGCCTTGATTAATGAGAAGAAATTAATTTCCATATCTTCTTCAAAATGAGATTGTTTCAGCATTTTGAAAGGTTTTAAATTGATACTTCCAGGACAGTAAACAAAACCGTCTAGTGACTCTGGTAAAAGAGAAGTATCTAATTCCTCAGTTAATGCGTCAAATGGGATATGCGTTACGCCGTCTGGCAGATTTTCATTCTCTCGGGAAGCTACAAACACATTATTCCCTTCATACATTTTTTGTACAATTGCGTTTCCTATTCCGTGGCTTCCGCCTATAAGTAGTATGTTTTTAGACATTTTAAAAAAGTATTTTTTGTTTTTTTTCTGATTTTTGAACTTTAATGTGGTTTTCTTCAAAAGCACCGAAGTGTTTAATGAGGGCGCTTTCGCGAAAGCGGAATATTTCTTCCAACTTTTTTCTTACAAATGGAGCACCTAATTTACCTATCGCACCAAAAGGCAATCTGTAATGAATTAAATCTTCCATTAATGTGCCTCCATCCACCTCACTGATAAAGTGTTTATGATGCCAAGTGGCGTAAGGGCCATACATTTGCTCATCTACAAAGAATTTCTTCTCTTCCACTTGCGTAATGTGAGTAACCCAGTTGGTTTTATAAAAAGGAAGCGGTGTGACTGAATATTCTATAAGCTGTCCCGGATACATACCTCTTTCCGTACCATATTGAACCTGCATGTTCAATTCTGGTGGCGTGAGAAGTTTGAGATTGTTAGCATCTGTTAGGAACTCCCAGGCTTCTTCTAAGGAGATAGGAAGCTTTTGTTGTGATGAAAATGAAAATAATTTCAAGCTTTTTTTGTTTAAGTTATAAAGGTAACACTTAAACAAAAAATAAAGAATAAAGACATGTTAAATTCGAAGGTGAAAATAAAACCAAATGCAAATTCTTGTATGATTAAGGAATCATTATTTCACAGTCGGTATCCATAGAGGCAGCTTTTTTATTGAAATTTTAAACAGTAAAATGCTTTTAACCATAGCTCAACCAATTTTTTTGCATTTTTAAGGAACTTTGAAGATCTGCTTGATTTCAATTAGTCATCAATACGCATCTCAGCATTGCTGTATTCTTTACCTATGGCAATTTTAACCCCTATGCTGAAGATCAGGTTAGAAGCATTAATTTTTTTGAAAACATTAGGTCGTATAGGTGCTGTGGAAGTGTCGTCTCTAAAGGAATAGGCGATAGGTTTCCCCAAAGTAGTACTGTATTGAGGGGAGAAAAACACTTGAACTGATCTACGGAAGTAGTAGTTAAAACGCAACCCACCTTCTAGATAAGCACTTGATGCCGATTCATTTGCTGTGTCATTTGAAAATACTTGTGTGTTACCAATTCCTATTTCAGAAACACTATTCTCAGGATTATTTAAAAAAGCAACTCCAGTTTTTGCAAAGGCATCAAATTGGAACCTTCCATTTGTAAACGAGTAGGTAGGACCTATAGCTATAGAGGTAGTGTTCCAGTTGTTAGAGGTTACACTGGTACGATCGTCATTTTGAAAGTCAAGAAAACCAAATTGGTTGTTTTGATGCCTTAAGGAAATACCTAGCCCCAAATGTTTATTTGTGTAATAGGAAAACTCTGCACCTATTTGAAGTCCAGATCTAGCGATATCGCCATAACTTGCTGTAGGTTGGGTTATGCCAAGGTCCAGGATCAAGTTGTTTCTAGGGATCTCTCTTAAATGCACTGCATCTTGAGTACCTTTAAGTTGTAAGGAATCGGTTTGTGCCAATACAGAAGCGGCAACAAGCAGTAGCAATAAGGTACATTTTCTCATGGGTTAAATATAAGATTTACTCTTTCATTAATAATATTATATGGAAGGATTAAGGTTTTTTTTGGCACGCTTTCGCGAAAGCGGTATTGTAAATACTTCATTGTAAAAAACAAAAAGGTAGAGCAACAAGGAAATTATTCCTGAATCAGAACCCTAGAAAGGTAGGTGAAAGATGAATTAGGTCAATTAACGAATGGTGCATCTTACAAAGTCGAAGGAAAAACAGGTGAAGTTAAAGATAAAATTAAAGAGGAATTAGTTGAGGCTACTAGAAAAATAAAAAATATCTTTGACATTAAATAAAATAAAAATGGAAAAATTAACAGAAGCACAAATAGAAAAGCATTTAGAAAATGTGGATGGATGGGATTATTATGATGATGCGATTCACACCACATTTGAGTTTGACAACTTTATGGATTGCTTTTCTGTAATGACGCGTATTGCTATGGAGGCAGAAAAAATGGAGCATCATCCAGATTGGCATAATACCTATGCTACTCTAGAGATCACTCTTTCTACCCATGACGTAAATGGTTTAACTGAAAAAGATTTTAAACTAGCAGCTGCTATAGAACACATTGTAGGAGACGAGTAATTTTCTCCTATAGAAGTAAAAAGCCCTATAATTTTAGATAAAATTATAGGGCTTTTTGTTTTATGAATTTTGAATTAACCACCAACGCGCTTGACTTTAAAGCCCTTTTCTTTTAGCATTTCCATAATACGGTCGCGGTAATCACCTTGAATAATAATCTGGTCATTTTTAAAACTACCACCTACACCTAGCTGGGTTTTTAACTCCTTAGCAAGAATTTTAAAGTCTTTAATAGCACCTGTATATCCGTCAATCACAGTATTTACTTTCCCTTTGCGCTTTTCAAATTTACATTCCAAAGGCTGATCTTGTAACCAGATATTACTTTTTTCAGGTTGTTCGTCTTCCTTAAATTCGTGTTTAGGGAATAGATTTTTAAGTTGATCACTTAAGTCCATCGAGTTTTTCTTTTATCTTTTTGCTATATGGTTCGATCTACATCTTCCTCCGGAGTATCAAATATAGATTCTTTTTTCTCGTTTAGTATAGAGACTCCTTTTTGTAGTAATAAGTTATTGGGATAGGTGATGATTTCTCCTTCGTCTGTAACAAGTAAGGTGTAAAAACCTTTTATATCACTAATAACTGCGGTTACTGGTAAGTCTTTATCGTGTATACGTATGCGGTCACCTATTTTGTAGGGAAATGTAAAGTAGAGTATAAAGCTAGCGGTTATATTACTTAGTATGCTCCAGTTAGCAAATAAAGCGACACCTACTACGGCAAATGTAGATCCTAATGCTACCCAAAAACCTTCTGTTGCATTACCCCAAACAAGAATTATTGATATGGCGCAAATACTCCATAATACATAACCTGTATACCTGTTTAAATATTGCTTACGCAATTCTGATCTAGAAACTTTTTTTGAAAGTTTTAAAGCGCTCCAGATAATAAAACGATGGATAATAAAGGTACAAAGCAGTAATGATAGGGTAAATATTACTTCTGGTTTTAAAAAGAAATTGCTCATAATCCTAGGCTATCTCTCATGACAGCATCTTTATTTGTATTCTGTCTCCAATAAGGAGCTATTATCGTTTTTTGGAGTGTTCCCGAAGAAACCATGGGAGCAGCCCCATCTTTATATCGGTCCATCCAAGATAGAATTCGGTAAGGGAATTCTTTTTCGGTTTTAAAATCAATGGTCCTTCCAAGCTCTGTGAATTTAACACTGTACAAATACCCATCTGTGATCTCGCTTAATTTTGCAACGGCATCATAAGGCTTTGTCTCGATGTGTTTCAATCTTAGATATTCTGTACTTGGAATCATTTGCATCTCACCTACAGGCATTTCTTTTGGGTCTAATCTCAATTGAGCGGCCAGTTGATTTTCAGTGATGACATTGTCCACTTCAAACTCCCTATTCCCTTCACTTTGAAAATAGGAGTGAAGCATTACATTATATTGGTCCCCGTCTTGATTGAGTTGCATATAGGTATGACCGCACCATTCTTGAATAGAAGCAGCAATTTTAATAGCATTATCTTTTTTATCAAGTGGTAAAAAAGTACTGCTCATGATGCTGTAGGGGTAGATGCCCGTATTAAAATTACGAGTGGCGTTCAGTTTTAAGACGGGCCTGTTGGTCTGTTTACTTTTATCTGCTTTTATCTGGTCCTTTTTATCAAATGGCTCTGTAACAAATATCATAACAGCTGTTCCTTCTCTCATCTCTCCATATCTAGCCTGACTTAATTCATAACTAGAAATTTCGGCAGTACCGTTGTACCAGTAATCTTTGAATTCTTGAGAGAGTTGTCTGTCTTCCAACTTTGCCATAGGATCTTCCCCTATGATAGTCTTACCATCTTTTTCTACAGATACTTTTGTATCACAGGACTGGAATACCAAAATAAGAGTAAATAACCATACATATTTCATGAACCAAAGTTTTTACAAAGATAAAATTTATGATTTTGAAAAGTGTTATAAAAAAGTATAAAGAGAGATCTATTGCTTTAGTTAGAACTATAGGTTTTATCGATGTTTTTTTAAAAAATCAGTGGTTAGGTTGGAGTTTTTAAGTCTTTTTTAGTCTCATTTTATAATTGATGAATAGTAAAATAATTTTTTTCACTGCTCGCACCAAATGTTGCAAAATTATCGTTGAATCTAAATTCGATAAACTCTCCTGCATTTAGTTGAACAATATTATTCAGCGATCTGTTGATATGGTCTTCAGCGGTAGATCCCACATTTATGTGTCTTCTTACATCTATAGATAACAGGTTAGCTCCTTTATAAATAGCCAGTCCTTGTGTTGAATCTACATCATAATTGTCAGAACTAACCTGAATACATATCTGATAGTATCCAGCTATTGTTGCGGTGAATCTATTGGTCACCGTGTCAAACTCATTTTTAGTATCAATGGGATCATTATCAAATGGAATCTTTAAGTAATTTACTGGATTTGAAGACCCCGTTGAAGATTGCCACAGGCTTCCCAAATGACCTTTTACGATGGACTTATTTGCATCCAAATTTTCCCAGCTCGCAATCCCATTTCCATCAGTAGTAAGAACTTGTCCTGCACTACCAGATAGAATAGGCATTTCATAGCCGTCACTATCTGCTTCATTTCTTATAGCAAAATGATCTCCTCTGAAATAACCAGAGTATGATGGGTCTGTTGTAGTAGTTCCGTGTTGAGCATAGCCATAGACGGCATAATTAGTACCTCGGGAATTAGCACTGCCTATTTCGGAGCGCAGACCATAATTGATAGTGCCCGTACCATTTGTTGTTCCAACATCATTAAAGATACCTGTTAATGAAGTTGTTGCAGAACCGCTGTCATATACTTTGTTTTCAATTCCAATATGGTCACCAATTCCGTCACTAGAAACATCATTTTTTATCCCATATTTATTACCGGTTGTACTGCTCGTATTTTCAGAATAGATAGCGTAAGTTGTTGTTGCACTGTTGCTGCTATTGGAATTGTCGATACGCAATGCGGTTCTTGTGCCTACGGCATCAGTAGATTCAATCTCAATATTTAATTTCCCAGTGTTTAAACTTCCACCTATACTTATCTGACCTTCTCTTTGAATAGCTCCGGTTGTATTTACAGCAGGGGAGGTGGTTGCATTTTCATAAAAAGCAGGGGTTTCCATCGCTGTATCTGAGACATTTTGAAAGGAAGTTCCATCAAAAAAATAAAAACCTTCTGAGGCAGTACCGCTTTCTAAATAGAGAATCAGACCTTTATGAGCAAGTGTTGGTAACAATGCACCTGTAGGAAGAGTTGTAACTTTAGGAATGATGATTCCATTGAATTCTCCTGGTGCAAGAATTGCTCTAGACATTATTTCTAAATCGGCAGTAGGCGTTGCTGTTCCTATACCAACTTGGGCAAAGGAAATAAAACTGAAAAACACACATACAAGGAGGGTATAACAAGAATATAACATAATAGTAGAATTGGTTAGCGAATACTACCTAAAGATACGTCTTAGTATGTTAGTTAAAGTGTAACAATCTCATTATCAAGGTTTTTTGGCATTTTTAATCGGTAATTAATGCGTATTATCTAAAAAAAACGATGATCTGTTAGAAAATTCGATGAATTAAAGCTAGATAGCATTTCAATATATTGACTATCAGATTTTAATGGGTTTGTTTTAGATGTTTTTCACTTTTTCTTGCAGCATTTTAATCTGATCTCTAAGTCTTGCGGCTTCCATAAAGTCTAATTCTTTTGCCGCTTTCTCCATCATCTTTCGAGTATTTCGTATCTTTTTTTCTAGCTCTGCTTTCGTCAGGTATTCCGCTTCTTCCTCAGCGGCTTTTAAAGTGAGCACTTCTTCAATAGCAAATGTTGCTGCATTTTTTCTATATAAGGCTGTTTCTAGCTTTTTCTTTATTGCGGTAGGTTTTAAGCCATTTGCTTCGTTATAAGCGATTTGTTTAGAACGACGGTAATCTGTTTGATCAATAGTTTTTTGCATGCTGTTAGTGATTTTATCCGCATATAAGATAGCACGACCGTTAACGTTACGTGCTGCACGCCCTATTGTTTGTGTTAACGATCGTTGATTACGTAAAAAACCTTCCTTATCTGCATCTAAAATAGCAACCAAAGAGACCTCTGGTAAATCCAGCCCTTCCCTTAATAAATTTACCCCTATCAACACATCAAAAACTCCACGGCGCAAGTCTGACAAAATTTCTACACGTTCTAAGGTATCCACATCACTGTGAATATAGCGACATCGCACATTGATTCGAGAAAGGTATTTGGTCAGTTCTTCAGCCATGCGTTTGGTTAGAGTAGTGATAAGTACACGTTCATCCCGTTCTTCTCTCAATCGTATTTCTTCCACAAGATCATCTATTTGATTCTGACTAGGTCGTACCTCAATAACCGGATCTAATAGTCCTGTAGGTCGTATGATTTGTTCTACAACAACTCCTTCACTTTTAGCCAACTCATAATCTGCTGGAGTTGCGCTTATATAAAGGACTTGATTTTGCATCGCTTCAAACTCCTCAAATTTTAACGGACGGTTATCCATAGCGGCAGGCAGGCGAAAACCATAATCTACTAAATTTTCTTTTCTAGACCTATCTCCGCCATACATAGCACCTACTTGCGGCACGCTCACATGACTTTCATCAATAATCATGAGGAAGTCATCGGGAAAAAAGTCTAATAAGCAGAAAGGTCTGGTACCTGGTTGACGTCCGTCAAGATAACGACTGTAATTTTCAATACCAGAACAGTAGCCCAGTTCTCTAATCATTTCTAGATCAAATTCAGTTCGTTCTTCCAGACGCTTAGCTTCTAGCGGTTTTCCTATTTCTTTAAAATAATCGGTTTGTTTTACCAAGTCTTCTTGGATAGCGTGTATGGCACCTTGTAATATGTCTGGAGAAGTCACAAACATATTTGCTGGATAGATAGTAATTTGATCAAAACGTTCTAACACGGTTCCATTCACTGGATCAAAACGTTCTATTTCCTCAATCTCATCGCCAAAAAAATGAATTCTAAAAGCGGTATCTGCATAACTAGGATATACATCTAGAGTATCTCCTTTTATTCTAAAATTACCTCTATTAAACTCTGCAGTGGTTCTGGAGTACAAGGATTGAACTAATTTATGAAGTAATGCTGTTCTAGCAATCACCTCGTCTTTTTTGATTCTAACAACGTTTTTCTGGAACTCGACAGGATTTCCAATACCATAAAGGCAAGAAACTGAAGCGACCACTATAATATCTCTTCTCCCAGAAAGTAGGGAAGAAGTGGTACTCAATCGCATCTTTTCTATTTCTTCATTAATAGAAAGGTCTTTCTCAATATAAGTTCCTGAGGAGGGTATAAAAGCTTCTGGCTGATAATAATCATAATAAGAAACAAAATATTCCACCGCATTATCGGGAAAAAAGTCTTTAAACTCTGAGTATAATTGAGCTGCTAACGTCTTGTTATGACAGAGTACCAAGGTTGGTTTTTGCACACCTTGTATCACATTTGCAGCCGTAAAAGTCTTACCGCTTCCAGTAACACCGAGAAGCGTTTGATATTTGTCATTAGCTTCGATTCCACTAATAAGCTTCTTGATCGCCTGTGGTTGATCTCCAGTAGGAGAAAATTCTGATACAATATTAAAGTCCATGAAATGTAAAAATAGGTTTTTTACAATTCCGCTTTCGCGAAAGCGAGGTTAAAATAATACCAAGGACCTGTTTATCTTTTGAGAGAGAAATGCCCCTTGAAACTGCGGCCATCAATTAATTCAACGAGGTACCAATAATCAGTACTAGGCATAGGCTTGCCATTATACATTCCATTCCACCCAGGTCCTAACGGGCTTATTTGTTTTAATAGTTTTCCAAAACGATCAAAAATATAGATCTGTGCATCAGGTTCGGTTTCAATCGCAGTTACTTGCCAGTAGTCGTGAAATCCGTCTTCATTAGGGGTGAAATAAGGAGGTGCAGCGATGATGGTTGCTGGAGCAGTCACCAGGTCACAACCATTTACATCTCGCACATAAATAGTATAATACCCTGGAAGTAAATCCGTAAAAACGTTACTATCCTGAAAAATAAAGTTATCGATACTGTATTCAAAGGGACCATCTCCGATAACAGACACTTCTATGCGGTTGGACCTTAAGGTAAATTGCTCAATTTCTACGGTGACAATTTGAGTGGTCTGGAAATTAGTCACTGTTGTAGAACTGCTATCTTCACAGCCGTTCTGATCTGTTACAATGACGGTATAGGTTCCCTCATCAGTAATACTGATACTAGAAGTGGTTGCTCCTGTATCCCATAAATAAGTGGCAAAACCAGGAGACGCCTGAATAACTTCCTCTTCTGTAATACATTTTGAGAAGTCATCAGTAGTGTTCACTATAGGTTTTGGAAACACTTCTATACGCAAGGGTTGTACATCATAACAAATAGCTACATCATTGTTTTCTAAGCGTACCCATAAAACTTCTGAAGTCATGGTATTCGTATAAGCAGTATTTAAAGGATTGTCATCTAATTCTGCATCTTGTTGTGAGCTGTGAAATGTAGTCGTAAGATTTCCAGATTGAGTATTTTGAATAGAGGCGATCAAAGAATTCAAATCAAAAACCTCTACTAAATCTCTCGATTCATCATCACAAATAGCCATATCATTAATCATAGGAATCACCGGCTGTGCTACTACATGAAGATTAAAAGAAACAACTTCATAGCAATTTGTGTTGGTCACATTCTCATAACGTACGAAGATTTCTTCATCGGCTATGGTATTGTTGTAAGGCGAGCTAATTGGATTCTGTCTCAAATCTGCTTCATTTTGAGATCCGTAAAAGGAATAGTCCACTAGTACAGGGTCTTGGGTTCCTAAACCTTGAATCGCTGCACTATCTAAATCAAATGACTCTATACCATCGTTACTAAAATCGTCACACAAGATCAAATCATCTACCCTCGATGCTACAGGAATGGCATCAATAGTCACATCAAATGAAGTAGTTATATAGCAACCGTTTGACAGTCGATTATCAATTCTAATAAAATAAGTACCGCTAGCAACCGGATCGTTATCAGCTATGGAATTAAAATCGTTTACCGCATCTTGAAGACTGGAATGAATAGTGACTTCAAAGTTGTTCGAGTTTTGAATACCTAAGGCACTAATTCTTGCCGCAGTAAAGTCTATGGCCGCGATACCGTCATTGGAACTATCATCGCATAAGCTTATGTCATTAACAGTATTTATAAAAGGAGTATCGACTATCTGTATAACGCGACTGGAATTAAAAACATCTGAAGCGGTCGTAATAACAAGATTCACCGTATAGGTTCCAGCATTGGTATAAATATGAGTAGGGTTGATCAGTGTGGAACTGTTGGCTAGACCACTGGCAATGTCTCCAAAATCCCAAAGAACTGAACTATTAGGACAAGTTGCTATTTCGTCTGCAATGAATTGTGTGGTGGTGGTACTGCAACCTTCAATGACAGAAAATGATGGATTGAAAAACGCGTTGTAAAAAGGAGGTAAACCTTCCTTACTTGTGGTCCCTGGAGTTAATAACAAACCCTCGTATTGAAAGTTACATAAAGCACCTATATTATTAGGGTTGTTAATTACTGCAAGCCATTCTTGCTCATCTCTGGCATAGTATATCTTTTTATCAGGAGCAATTTGTAACGCACCACGGGTCACATCATCATTAGGATCGTTAGCGTCACTTTGATAGATCACCACCGGATTATTTTCAAAATTTTGGGCTGTGGTATCGTATTGTAACAACAGCCTTTCGGCCGCTACAAGGCCACTTCCTAGTGTGTTGAGATCTACATACACCAGTCTAGAGTCTAAGGAAAACTCCGTTCCATAAGCTTGATAGCCGGCAGGGAAATTCATCCTTACAGGATTATTGACTATACCGGTACGGTTATCAAAATCAAATAACCAAGCACCTACACCAGATTCATCTGGGATGCTGGTGTCTACATAAAACTGTGTCATCATGGCTACTTTTGAGCCATCAGGAGATACTTTTAAATAACCTCGTTTATCTGTGGTGCGAGTAGCCTGACTGGTAGAACTTACAGTAGCCGATAAATCCATCCCATTTGGCGTTAGTTTAAAAGCATAAAACTGATTAAAACTTAAACTACCTGGAATACTTTCTGCATAGGTGACAATCCATGCATCTTGACCGTTTGCTGCAACTGCAGCAAATAACTTTTCGGTGCTGTTAGCTAGTAAGCTGATGTTCTTCTGGGTAACGATAACATCGCCAGTCCCACTGTTCAAACTCATGTCTACAACCGAATAATATAGCCCAGTGGTAGTACCTATCGAAATAGAAAAAACATAGTAGAGATCGGGGTTATTAGGTAATGGAATCACAATAGCCGACTGTGTACTGGAAGGATTCCCAAAGAGCCCGTTACCATTTGGCATTACTAGGTGATTGCGATCCCATATGCTAATCCCGTCTGTATAAAAAAGCAATCCACCACAGGCGTCTGAAATAGCAGAGCAGCCTTCTATAGTGTTTAATTGTCCTATATTATTAGGTACAGGAACGCCTGTATTAAAATCAATTCCAGCATTAGAACCAAAAAACCACCAATTAGCTTGATTTTGTGACACTGCAGGAATCGTCATAAGTAGCAGGAAGATGGAAATAAATATTCTCACGCTTTAAAAATATAGAAAGAAATCAAAACGATCGTTACTATTCATGTGAATTCACCTTTCTAATGTAGAATACATTCATGCCTCAGTGTTTGTGGTTGGAAAGTCTATCATAAAAAATGCCCGCTATAAAGCAGGCATTTGGAATGATATAATTTATCTGATATTTAGATTTGAACTCTCCAGCCGTGACGATCTTCAGCACGATTGTATTGAATGTCTTTTAAAGCTTTTATAAGCTGAGAAGCATAAGAATCTGTTAGTACAGGAAGTTCGTATTTGAAGTCTTCATGTTTATATCCTTTAATTGGAACAATCACAGCCGCAGTTCCACTTCCAAAGATCTCTTTAAGTGTCCCATTACCAGCAGCTTCATTTAATTCCTTAACAGAAACACGTCTTTCTTCAACAGTAATACCGTGATCTTTTGCCATTTGTATCACACTTCTTCGGGTAACTCCGTTCAGAATACGGTCATTATGAGGCGCGGTAAGTAAGGTATCACCTATTCTTGCAAATATGTTCATGGTACCGGCTTCCTCCAAGTATTCATGAGAAGCGGCATCGGTCCAAATGATTTGTTGATAACCCTCTTGAATAGCAAGGTTATTCGGGTAGAAACTAGCGGCATAATTTCCAGCAGCTTTAGCATATCCTACACCGCCATTGGCAGCTCTAGAAAATTCTGAAGCGATAACAACACGTACATCTCCTTTATAATAAGCAAATGCCGGAGACATGATGATCATGAACTTATATTCTGTTGAAGGTGCAGCAGCAACTCCATTTTCACTAGCGATCATAAAGGGTCTTAGATAAAGAGAAAGTCCCTCACCATAACGTACCCATTCTTTGTCAAGGTTGACAAGTTCCTTAAGGCCTTCAATAAAGATTTCTTTTGGAATTTCTGGCATAGCAAGACGCTTAGCACTTTCATTAAATCGTATCCAATTATCTTCTGGTCTAAAAAGAAACACTTCGCCATCAGGATCCTTAAAAGCTTTCATTCCTTCAAAAATAGCCTGGCCATAATGAAATACTTTACTGCTAGGTTCTATTTGAATAGGACCATAGGGTTTTATTTCAGCGGTTTTCCACGATCCATCGCTCCAAGTACATTCCAGCATGTGGTCTGTAAATGTCTTACCGAAGGTTAAATTATCAAAATCAATTTTACTGATTTTGGATTCTTTTACCTTGTCTATAACGATTTCGTGAGTTGGAGTCATGGTGCTGTAATTTTTTTGCAAATATACTTCATTAGGACTAGTAATAAATACAAACGAATTCCTAAATTTGTTTAAATTATAAACTTATGAAACAGTTCATTTTAGGATTATTTGCAATTTCTTTATTAGTAGGATGCAAAGAACAGAAACAAGAAGAAGAAATGCCGGCCATCAATGACGAGCAGGTTCAAGAAATGGCTTACATGGATTACGGAGCTGAGTTTTCTAACAATGACGTCATCGACGCTATGGAATTAGGAGCTATGTATCAAACTATGAAAGTAGGCGACACTGCAGCTGTAAAAGTAAAAGGAATCATTGCAGAGGTATGCGTAAATAAAGGTTGCTGGATTAAAATGCCAGTAGGAGATGCATCTGCGACAGTGAAATTTAAAGATTATGCTTTTTTTCTTCCTAAGAACGGTCAAGGAAAAGAAGTTGTGTTAAATGGGAAAGCATTTAAAAACATCACTCCTGTGGAAGAACTACGTCATTATGCTGAGGATGCTGGAAAATCTAAAGAAGAAATCGCAGCAATTACAGAAGAAGAAATTACCTTGAGCTTTGTAGCCGATGGTGCTCTTGTAGAGAAGTTTGACAATCCAGATGTAGAAGAAGCTGCAAAAACAGAAGAATAAATGAAGCGTGAGATCATGACTACCGGCGATGGATCAAAAACCATTCATATGCCTGATCTCAATGAACAATACCATTCCAAACACGGCGCCTTGCAAGAGGCGCTTCATGTTTTTATACAAACCGGAATGGAATATTTTTTAGAAGTCACGCTTTCGCGAAAGCGAAACTTCCATCAAGAACCTCTACAGATTCTAGAATATGGTTTTGGAACTGGGCTTAATGCCATGCTAACAGCTCAGCATAAATCCAATACACCTATAGTTTATACTGCGGTAGAGGCTTTTCCTATTAATGAGGAAGAAGTTAGCGCTATGGATTACGGTCAGTTTTTAAACGATCAGCAATTGTACAAATCCATGCATCAATCTGGCTGGGAGGAAGATCAAGAGATCACCTCTTATTTTACTTTGTGTAAAAAGCAAAAAACTTTTGAAAACATTGCAAATGAGGATCAATTTGACTTGATCTATTTTGATGCTTTTGGGCCGCGCACTCAACCAGAATTATGGACAGAAGCTATTTTTAACGCCGCATATAAGGCATTAAAGAGTGGGGGTGTTTTAACCACTTATTGTGCTGCTGGACAAGTGCGACGCAATATGCAAAGTGCTGGATTTACCGTAGAGCGTTTGCCTGGACCACCGGGAAAAAGAGAAATGCTAAGGGCGACAAAAAATGAAGTGTCCCCAATTATAGATCAGCATTCAAATCAATAATCTTTTAGCAAATTGTTAAGGCGGGTACCCACGATGTACCGCTATATTTGTAAAAATCATAAATTTCTATGTCTAAAGAAGTAAGAGAACAACAACCCCAATTACTATGGAACCATTTTGCAGATTTAAATGCTGTACCACGACCTTCTAAAAAAGAAGAACGTGTTCGAGCATTTATGGTAGATTTTGGTAAATCACTTGATCTAGAAGTGATAGAAGATGCTATAGGTAATGTCATTATTAGAAAACCTGCTACGTCAGGAATGGAGGATCGCGAGAGTATCATCATGCAATCACACCTAGACATGGTGCATCAAAAGAATAATGATACCGATTTTGATTTCTTAACTCAAGGAATTGATATGTTTGTTAAAGGAGATATCATCAAAGCTAGAGGAACTACTTTAGGGGCAGATAATGGTATAGGGGTTGCAGCAATCATGGCAGTACTTTCCTCAACTGACATTGCACATCCAGCAATAGAAGCTCTGTTTACGGTAGACGAAGAAACTGGAATGACCGGAGCAAAGGAACTGGATACAACCATTCTTACCTCAAAAATTCTATTGAACCTAGATACAGAAGAGGATGACGAGATAGACATAGGTTGTGCTGGTGGTGTAGATGTCACAGCTACAAAAACCTATAAGCTAGAGCCTGTTTTTGATCATTATATATCTAAAAAAATCATGGTTAAAGGCCTTAATGGTGGTCATAGTGGTATGGATATTATAAAAGGATTGGGTAATGCAAATAAATTGATTACTCGTCTTTTAGATGCTATGCAAAAAAGAGGTGCGGTACATTTTCAATCTTTAAAAGGTGGTAGCTTAAGAAATGCGATTCCGCGAGAAGCTGAAGCAGTAATTAGTTTACCTGAAAGCGACTGGGAGCAAATGTGGAACACTTTTAACAGATGTAAAGATGCGATTCTAGACGAGTATGCAGCTCTAGAAGAGAATCTTACGATATCCATAGAAGCTGTAGAAAATACTGAAGTGCTTACCGAAAGTGATAGCCGTGAGCTGGTATACTGCTTATTGGGAATTCATAATGGTGTATACCGTATGAGTCCAGATATTGATGGTCTTGTAGAAACTTCTAACAACCTAGCTCGAGTAACTTTAGAAAAAGGGGAACTGCAGATTGCTTGTTTGACAAGATCCTCTGTAAAAAGTTCTAAGACTGATCTTTCTTCCAGTATCGTTGCTGTAATGAAGCTTGCGCAAATGGACACCAAACTCTCAGGGGATTATCCAGGATGGCAACCTAATGCCAGCAGTGCTATGTTAGATATTACCAAAGCAAAATATACAGAACTGTTCGATCATGAACCTAGAGTGGTAGCCTGTCACGCAGGACTAGAATGTGGTCTCTTAGGAGAGCGTTATCCTGGACTGGACATGATATCCTTTGGGCCAAATATAAGAAGAGCACACAGTCCAGATGAGTATGTAGAAATCACATCAGTACAGAAGTTTTGGAAACTTCTTTTAGAAGTTTTAAAAGAGATTCCTAAAGCTTAATTTTTTATAGAATAATCTAAAGCTCTTGAGAAATCAAGGGCTTTTTTTTGTTAGTACATTAGTAAGAAACTACAGCTCCAACGCGTATACATTTGTCATTCCAGAAAATTTGCTAAAATTAATATGGATTAAAGAAAAAACGATGGCTTCAAACTGATCTGGAATCTAACACTGCGATATAAGCTGTAATGGAGATTTGCTATTCAAACCTAAAAGCCATCTTTCCATTCTCAAAAATCACATTTTTTGATGGAAAAATGCTTTGTAATTGGTTAGACGCCATAAAGTCAAAAGTAGATTGATGGGCTATGATGCCTTTATGTATACTTACGACTTCATCGCTTAAGGACAAGGCCAGTTGGATTTCGTGCGTCGCATAAATAATCGTTTTCCCCTTTTCATGACAGTAATCTCTCAATAGCAGTAGCAAATCGGCTTTATGGTTGATGTCTAGGTGGCTGCTAGGCTCATCCATCAGTATGTATGCTGTGTCTTGAACAATGGCTCTAGCAATTAAAACTCGTTGCAATTGTCCATCACTCAAGGTGCCTGCTCTCCGGCTTTCCAGTCCTTTAAGATCAAAACTCTCTAAGACGTCATTGATAATTTCGTGATCTACATCACTAAGTTTGCCTATATAGTTAGTGTAAGGTGCACGACTTAACTCCAATAACTCTCTAACACTTAAGAAATAGCTAAAGGCCCTTTCGGTGAGGACTATGGAGATATATTTGGATCGTTCTAGTGTAGTAAAATCCCTCCAGTTTTGATTTTCTAAGAGAACCTTTCCGTTGATGAGGTGCTGTCCACTAGCTATGGCTCTTAATAAAGTAGATTTTCCTGATCCATTAGTTCCTATAATGGATATGAGTTTCGCTTTCGCGAAAGCGAGATCACCAGCATGCTCTGCCACAACACAATGACCATATCCTACTTGTATGTTTTCTAGTCGAATCATTAAAAGTGAAGATTACGTTTTCTCATGATGAGCCAGATGATCAATGGCGCTCCTAGCAATGAGGTAACTGCGTTAATAGGTAAAGAATAGTTCGAAAAGGGCAGTTGTGATACCAGATCGCAAAAGAGTAGGAGTGTAGCGCCTAATAATAAGGCAGTAGGGATTAATATTTTGTGATTCACTGTAGGTAATAAGAGTCGGGCTAAATGTGGTACAGCAAGACCTATAAAAGCAATAGGCCCAGCAAAAGCAGTAATACTACCTGCTAGAATACTGGTGATGATAATGATGATCCAACGTGTTTTCTTAATGTTGATTCCTAAACTAAGTGCGTAACTTTCTCCTAATAGCAATGCATTCAAAGGTTTGATGATCCAGATTAATAAGAGCATAGCAATTACAAACAACAAACCTATAATAAGTAAATCATCCCAATTGATGCTTCCTAAACTGCCTAAAGACCAAAAAACATAACGCTGCAATTCTTCACTACTGCTGAAGTAACTTAAAATACCTACCACAGCGCTACTCAAACTACCTACCATCAACCCTACAATCAATAAACCCATAGTGTCTTTGATCCTGAGCGACATCAGAATAATCAATAACAATACGGCTAGACTTCCTATAACACTTGCTGTAATGATCCCGAATCCAGAAATAGCGCCTAATCCTAAGGCTGTTGTGCCCATAATAACAAGGGCCACACCTAATCCTGCGCCACTAGAAATACCTAGAACAAAGGGACCCGCCAGCGGATTCCTAAACAGCGTTTGCATGAGTAATCCTGCAATGGCAAGTCCAGCACCAGTAAGTACTGCCATGATCGCACGAGGCAATCTCAAATCGGTGACGATGTACCTCAATGTGGTACTGGTATCTGGGTTTTTAAGACCTAATAAGGCATCCAAAACCTGTTGAGGTTTTATATAGACGGTACCTAGACAAATGTCTGCAATAAAGAAGACGAAGAGCAGGATGCTGAGTATGATGAATTGTTTTTTCAAAAAGATAATTATAATCTCATTTTGTAAATAAAAAACGAAGGTAAGGTAGAAAGGAGAATTAGACTTTTTTATTAGAGGTATTGTTCATTGTAAAGAAGTCCTCTTTTTAAGATGAACGTCTTTACAATGAAGAGCGATTTATGGTTATAGGCATTTAATTGAATTACTTATTTAGCTCAAAAAGACTCCCTGTATTTTAAATATATGTTTAAAATACAGGGAGTTTAAATAGAGCTTATTTCAGTCCTTTCTAGTAAAAATTAGTTGGTAGAACTTAAATCAACATTTAGTAGTTGTACAATACCAGTTCTATCGTAATAAGAGAAAATATTTTTTATTTTATCATCATCGTTAAAAGAGAAAACCAGGTGTTGCCTTACTATTGTAGAACCGGCCTTACCGTAGATAGTAATGTCACCATAGTACAGTACTACAACTCCAACGACATTATATTGATCATTGGACCTATTTGTTCTAAGAGGCATAAAATCAGAGTTATAGAATTGCATACTTTCTACGCCAGAAGTTGCTCTCCAATTTTTCCAAAAGTTGATCACATTTTCCTTTCCTTTAATAATGGAACGGGTTTCCATACCACCATTAGGCCAGTACCATTGTACATCATCTGCTAAGTAAACCCCCAAACCATCAAAGTTAAAATCTTGCATGACGTTCAAACATTCTTCAACAATATTAGCATATTTTTGAGATGCTGCTTCAACTGCTGGTTGTTCTATGATTACTTCGGCAACTTCATTTTCTTTTGTTTCTAAACAGGATATTAAAAAGACAGAACAAAATAACAGTCCTAATGGTAACCTGAATTTTTTAGTTATTGTTTTCATTTCGTTTCCTTTTGATTAACAGTAACTTAAAGATACTCTTTTTTAAGTTTATTAGTTTAAGGAGATGTGTAGCTTAGAATGTAGAATCATTTTATTTGTCATTCAAATGCTTAAAAACCATATTATTCTATTAACCTTAAAAGCAAAATTTAAAACCTACCCAACTTTGATCAATCCCTCAGCTTAACGAATCTTATTCAAATAATCAGCTAAAAAGACACCTGTACTTGCACAAGCTTGTAATAAATAACCACCAGTAGGCGCATCCCAATCCAACATTTCTCCAACACAAAATTGATGAGGTAGTTTTTTTAGTTCAAACTGGTCTGATACTGCTTTGAGATCTATGCCACCAACAGTAGAAATTGCTTCGTCTAAACTTGTTGTATGCGTTATTTCTAAAGAGAATTCTTTAATGTTTATGGCCAATGATTGGGTGTCTAAATAAGAATCTTTAGATAAATATGTTTTTAATAAGTCAATGGCAGGAGTACTTAATTTGAGCTCTTTTTTTAGGATGTCCGTTGTAGTTCTATACTTAGATAAGTGTATTTTAGAATGAATTTTTTCTAAAGTTAATGAAGGTTTAAAATCTATATACACACGAGCAGTGGAATTTGTTTGTAGTTGTTCTCTTATTTGCGGACTCAGTCCATAAATAGCGTTTCCTTCTAATCCATATGTTGTAATAACCGCTTCTCCTTTTTGAACGATATTATTGCAAGAAATAGCAATGTTTTTTAAAGGTGTGCCTTCATTCTTCTTTATAAAATCAGCTTTCCAATTGATGTGATAACCGCAGTTGGACGCTTGAAAAGCTTTGGTTTGGATTCCTTTTTTTGAAAAAGTATCCAGCCACCCACCATCAGAACCTGTGACTTTCCAGCTGGAGCCTCCTAATGAAAAGACCGTATAATTTGCCGAAATAGCTTGGTTATTAATAATCACATTTCCATATTGATCCCAATCAGAAAAAGTATGCTCATATTTTATGACCACGCTCTTTTCTTTAAGGTGTTTAAGAATAGCATTAAGTACTTCAATAGGTTTGATACCTTTCTTTGGGTATACTCTTTTACTACTTCCTATATAAGTAGGAATACCTATTTGATCGAGCCAATTTCTAAAATCAGTATTGCTAAAATGAGATAGGGCATTGGCCAAAAAGTCGTCTGGGGTATACCTCTGGATCAATTGTTCCACCGCCTCTGAATGCGTTAGATTAAAGCCACCTTTGCCAGCAACTAAAAATTTACGACCTGAAGTTTTATTTTTCTCATAGATGGTAACCGAGAACTTTTCAGCATCCAAAAAAGCAGCCAGTAAAAAAGCTGCTGGCCCACCACCAATAATCGCAACTTTTTTTTTCATGAGGTAATGTGCTAGTTATTATAAAATTAGAAATATCTTAAGGAACTCTTGATGGAGTTTAATCTTCCAGCTGTTTAAAGAAATACAATTCATGATCCAGAAGTAGCTCTGGGTGCAATATTTTAACTAAATCTTTTAAAACCAGATCTGGTCTCATGCTGGCTTCTTCGTAATAAGTCACTCCGCCTTTTGCACCTACAGTAAGGGCATGAGTATATATCTGTTTGTTTTTAAAAGCATCAAAAAGAGCGTATGATTTATTGTCTGCTAGCATTTTAGAATAACTGGTATATTGTGCGGGTGCGATCCAGTAAGTAGCTTCACGACCGTCCATCAGTACTTTTTCTATGTTATAGGCTAGAGAGCCATTTCCTTCTGTTGCGGCATAAATATAATCTGCTCCTGCGTCTTTTAAAACCTTCCCTTGCCAAGAGTTTCCGTAAGGCAAATACCATTGATCTTTATAAGTCGCGCCGCTTAATACTTTTGGTTTTTCGACCTTTTCAATAAGTTTCAAGGTGTTTAAATACTCTTTTTCTATAGCATTAAAAATGCTGTCGGCTTCCTTTTCCTTACCGTATAACACGCCAAAAAGCTTGATCCATTCTGCTTTCCCTAATGGATGTTCTTCTACCCATTCTCCATTATACAGCACAGGAATACCAGCCTCTTCTATTTTTTGATAGGTGGGGTTGCTGTCATCGATGCTAAAACCCATTACCAGGTCTGGTTCTAGTAGTATGGTGCTTTCTACATTCATGAGTTGGTTGGTCCCCAGTTCTTTTACTTTTCCAGATTCGATGAATGCTCTTATTTCTGGAGCACTGATATAATCGGTGCCTGGAAAACCAGTCAAGGATTTTCCTTCTCCTAATAACACTAATGGCGGAATGTGAGTAGTGGAAGTCAGGACTATATTTTCTATAGGAATTGGAATGATTAGGGATGCACCTGCTTCTTTAACTAATTTCCTCCCTCTATTTTTAACCAGTTTAAAAGGGTAATTGACGGCGCTTTCTGGCCATGGATTCATTATGGTCACGTCGTAACCGGTCTCGGTAGTTTGAATCTGGAAACCATGAGCATAGTTTACCTCGATATTTTGGTAGGTAGAACCATCAGATTTCTTTACAGTATTTTCAATAATTTTGTTCTCATTCTTACAAGATGGTAAAATAGAGCAACCAATAAGAAGGTATAGAAAAGTCTTTTTCATGAGACTTCAAAAGTAGCAATAATGATGGGTTTGAATGACTTTCTTTCTGATTTTGATAAATTTCTTCTGCTTCGTAGTTTCTAGATACGTTTTAAGAGTACTTTCGCGACTTGAAATATGGTTTTTTTAGCTG
Organism: Nonlabens sp. MB-3u-79; assembly: GCF_002831625.1. Taxonomy (NCBI): domain Bacteria; kingdom Pseudomonadati; phylum Bacteroidota; class Flavobacteriia; order Flavobacteriales; family Flavobacteriaceae; genus Nonlabens; species Nonlabens sp. MB-3u-79. The sequence goes on from NZ_CP025116.1 coordinate 2,276,312, forward strand.
GAGCAAAATGCCGCTTTCTTTTTTTATAAATTAAATAAAGAAAGCCTATGCTGTACGAAAGCAAAAAATTAAAAGGGAATCTAGTGCAATTCTAGAACTGTTCCCGCAACTGTAAACAAAATGTCTCTTTAAGTAGAGGTAACCTATTTTTTATAGGATAAAATCAAAAGGCCACTGAGTCCAGGACTTGGGAAGGCGATTTTATTTTGAAGCCAGGAGACCTGCCACATTTTGAAATAAATTATTGTTCATCTTCGGGATAGAGATAACGATGAGTTTTATAATAATGGCTGGTCGAGTACTGAACTAATTTCTGTACAGTCTGCACCGATACCTTTTAATCGGTGTATCAAAAATATTATTGTACTTGCTCCTCAAATTTCCTTCCCGAGCTTAAAAACCCAAAAATGAAAAAACAAATCATCGCCTGGAGCGCCATGATTGCAGTAGCTGTGTCGGGAAATGCACAAGTAGATTCTACTGCAACAAAACTGGAAGAAGTAATCGTTACGGCTTCGTCAAAATTTGACTTACAACGCAAAGACAGCGGTAAACCAATCATTAAAATTACAAGAGCAGACATCGAAGCTCAACGAGCCTCGAGTATTGCCGATCTTTTAAATCAGTACGCTGGAATAGAAATTAATGGTGCACGCAGTAATGCTGGACAGAATCAAAGTTACTTTATTAGAGGCGGAAATAGCCGTCAAGTTTCTTTCTTAATTGATGGAGCACAGGTAAATGACCCTAGCAATATCGCTGGAGATTTTGATTTAAGATTGGTAGATCTAGATCAAATTGAAGAAATCGAAATTTTAAAAGGTGCTGCGAGCACACTTTACGGAGCTAATGCCAGTACCGCTGTTATCAATATCAAATTGCGTAAAGCTCCTACATCTGGAGTGAGAGTGAATCTAGCTTCGTTTGTTGGGACCAATAATAGTAGCCAGCAAAATACTTCTGGAATAGACGAGTACAACAATAGTGTGCAACTGCAAGGAACTGCTAAAAATGGTCTTACTTATGGAGTAGGGTTGAATCATCAAAGCACCAACGGACTCAGTGCCGCAGAGAGTGCTGATGAAAATGTAGTCTTTGATGCGGACCAATTTAATCGCGTTAATCTTTTAAGCCGCATAGGTTATAACAACCATAAGGACTTCAAATTGAGCAGTTATTTGTCTTTTGATGAGTATGTAGCCGAATTTGATAACGGAGCCTTTACAGATGGCGATAATGAGACCTATAGCCGCCAATTACGATGGGGAACCAATATGAACTGGAAGTACTCTGAAAAAGGAGAACTGGTTTATGCAGACGTCAGTACCCATACTCGAAGGGATAACAGGAGTAATTTCCCATCTCTTTTCAATGCTGATGGATATTCGTTAGACCTTTATAATAAATACACTTTTGATTTATCTGAAGATTCTAGTTTAAAAACCATTCTAGGTTTTAATTTCAATAATCAGACCTATGAAGATTTTAGTATCCCATTCGGTGGTACTTCGTTCGTTCAAAATGCAAATACAGACGAGGTGAATTTCCAGATTTATGATCCTTATTTTAATGTAGTTTACTTGAGTGGTACTGGTTTTAATTTAAATGCAGGGGCACGCTACAACTTGCACAGTAATTACGATGGACAATTGGTTTACAACTTGAATCCATCCTATAGATTTAATGTTGGCAACAACACCTTTAAGGCCTATGCTTCCTATAGTACGGCATATATTACTCCATCATTATTCCAATTGTATGCAAGTGGTTTTGGAAATGAAGACCTAGCTCCAGAAGACAATGCAACTTTAGAAGCTGGAATTTCATGGAGTAAAGACCAATCAAGTATAGGGGTAAGTGTTTTTCAACGGGAAGAAAATAACCTGGTTCAGTTTGTTACTATTGATCCAGTCAATTTTATATCTCAATATCAAAATGTGCAGGAACAATTGACTGCTAGAGGAGTGGAAGTTATGGGGCAAACTCTTTTGTTTGATGTATTGAACCTAACAGCTAACTACTCCTTCACTGAAAGAGATAATGTGCCTCAATTGAGACGTATTCCTAAACATAAAGTAAATGCAAGTGCTCGAATTGAAGCTTTTGAAGGAGCTTTTTTAACGGCAAGATACCAATACAATCACCAGCGAGCTGATGCGTTTTTTGACCTGAACACTTTTAGTACGCAAAACGTAGAGTTAGAAAGCTACCAATTGGTGGATCTGGATGCGACTTATAAATTAAAATCTAAAGAAGTTAGCTTCTTTCTAGGCGTGTCTAATGTACTGGATGATGACTTTCAAGAAGTAGTAGGTTTCCAAACCAGAGGGCGGAATTATAAAGTAGGAGTTCGGTTAGGGCTTTAAGAAAAAAGACGATAATAAATGTTGTTATATCAGGTAAGCCCTTCTATTTGATTTAAAGATTAAAATCAATATCCAAATAACCACTAAAAGAAATTTTAGTGGTTATTTATTTTTGCAGTCCAAATTTAATAGCAACGAGAAGCAAAATAAAAGAGATGAATCCTATAAGAACCCAGAATACGCCTTTATAATTTTTCTTGTGTAAATTTTTATCTTTGAGATACATGAATGAAATAATTACCACAAATACGATAAAAAAGCCTATTCCAAAATAAATTTGACCACTACTAAACATAGGATCTTTTGCAACTAGTGGAAATACATTCATAGAAAACTTATTTTTGCAAAATTACAAACCAATACAAGCAATTACACCATAGATATGAAGAAACAAATAGAAAGTGTCCATAAATTTCACACTGCCTTTAAACTAGGTATGAATAGCAGTCCTGTTGCACATATAACAGAGCGACGCAATCAATTGAGATTTGAATTGATGAAAGAAGAAAACGAAGAGTATTTAGAAGCTGCTCAAAATAACGACCTTGTTGAAGTGGCAGATGCCTTGGGGGATATGCTTTATATTCTTTGTGGAACCATTATAGAACACGGTATGCAGGATGTTATAGAAGATGTCTTTGATGAAATCCAGCAATCTAACATGTCTAAACTAGGCGCTGACGGCTTGCCTATATATCGTGAAGATGGAAAAGTGCTCAAGGGCCCTTCGTATTTTAAGCCTAATTTTGAACAGATCCTTAAGAAAACCCTTAAATAAACAGATTAAAATAAGAGGCGTTTTTATTTCGCTTTCGCGAAAGCGGAACACCTATAATTTAAAATACAAAAGCGAGTTATTGAAAAATAACTCGCTTTTATTAGTTAAGGAATCAGTTGGATTATCGCTTTAAAGCAAAGTGGCCTTTAAAACTACGCCCGTCAGCTAATTCTACCAAGTACCAGTAATCACTGGATGGCATAGGAGCTCCATTATAAGTTCCATCCCATCCTTGACCCGTAGCGCTTACTTGTTTCAATAATTTACCGTGACGGTCAAAAATATAAATACTCGCATCAGGAATGGTTTCTATTGCAATGACTTGCCAAGTATCGTGATACCCATCTTGATTAGGAGTAAAATAAGGAGGACCACCTATGATGACAGCATCCATTGATACAGTTCCACAACCGTTTTTATCTCGTACATAAATCGTGTAGAATCCTGGATACAGATTATTAAATCGCTGACTGTCTTGATACACAAAGTCATCTAATGAGAATTCGTAATCACCACTTCCAGTGACAATTGCTGTCAGTGTGTTGGTGTTTACTTCAAACTGTCCTACATCGATGCGTTCAATTATGGCTACATCAGAGGCTACAACAGTTACTGTTGCCATACTATCACAACCATCGCTGTTGGTTACCGTTACCGTATAATCGCCACCAGAGGCAACATCAATAGTCTGTGTCGTTTCTCCAGTAGACCACAGGTAGCTAGAGAATCCTGGACCTGCGTCAATAGTTTCAGCAACGCCTGCACAAATAGTATAAGGTCCTTGGTCAGCAATAAGAGGTCGTGCAAATACTTCTATTCTAAAAGTAGATAGGTCATAACAATCTTGATTAGCAGCATTCTCTATTCTTGCGTAGATCGTTTGTGATCTAGAAGTATTGGTATAAGGAAAACTCAAGGCATTGATATCATTGTTAGCATCTGTTAGACTGCTGTGATAAGTCACATTGAAGTCTGTAGTGTTTTGACCGTTATAGATCGCAGCATCTTGTGTGCTGAAATCAAATTCTTCAAAACCATCGTTGCTGATGTCATCACAACCTACCACGTCAGTTCCAGTTCCTGCCGTAGGCTGTTCACTTACGGTTAAGGTAAAACTGGTCGTATCAAAACAAACCGGATTTGAGATCGCTTCTATTCTTACAAAGATAGTTTCTGGAGTCGTCGTGTTACTAGCATAAGAAGTAGCTAACGCACCAGTATTCATGTCGGCATCATTTTGTGATGGGTGAAAGCTGATATTGAAATCACTGGAGTTTTGTCCATTTAATACTTGGCTATTGGCCATGCTTAAATCAAATACCTCAGAACCGTCATTTCCAGGATCATCACAAGTAATCATATCCACAACTGGATTTGCCGTTGGAGTAGGACTGATCACAAATCTAAAAGTAGAGGTCGTGTAACAGCTATCATTATCAGCGTTATCGATTCTGGCAAATAAACTAGGTGTGGTACTGCTCACTGCATAAGGGCTGGACAATGGATTTGCATTAGCATCAGCATCTGCTTGAGAGGCGTGATAGGTCACATTAAAACTAGGATTGGTCTGTCCATTGAGGATCGCATTATCAAACTGAGATAAGTTCACGTCTTCTGTTCCATCGTTAGACGGATCATCACACACAATAATATCTGCTGGAGTTCCTGCAAGTGGTAATGGATCTACAAACAGATCAAATACAGCAGTGTCGTAACAGCTGGTATTGGCATTGGTTTGAATTCTTACAAAAACTGTTGTAGAACCACTATTGTAACTAGTAGGTAATGGCGTTGCTCCACCTACAGATCCTAAATCAGCATCTGCTTGTGAAGTAAAGTATTCAATGCTAAAGTTAGCTGCGTTTTGAGTTCCTAAAACTTGATTGTCTTGAGTACTCAGGTCAAAATCTTCTAGCCCGTCGTTACTGGCATCATCACAAATACGGTATTCGGCAACGTTATTAGCTATTGCTTGCTCGTTGAGAATGATATTGATAGGTGTGGTATCAAAACAAGTTGGATTATCACTATTATCTATTCTTGCAATGATGGTTGTTGTACCAGTGGTAATGGTAAATGGACTCATAAGTCCAGGAGTATCAGCATCTGCATCTGCTTGATTTAAATGATAGGATACTACAAAAGTAGGAGTCGTTTGCCCATTTAAAATGCTAGCATCAAATTGTGACAGCGCAATATCTTCGGTCCCGTCATTACTAACATCATCACAAATAATTAAATCTGCTGGAGCTGTTGCTAGTGGGATATCATCTACAATGATATCAAATGATGTAGTATCAAAGCAGTCGGTATTAGTATTGTTTTCTATACGCACATACATGATTTGACCAGCACTACTGTAAAGGTTGCTCACAGGAGTCGCTCCACCTATAGATCCTAAATCTGCATCTGCTTGAGAGGTAAAGTATTCGATATTAAAATCTCCTGGATTTTGAGTGAGAAGAATTTCTGGATTTCTAGAAACCAGATCAAAGACTTCAGAATTATTGTTAGATGGATCATCACATAACCTGTAGGTCGCCACTGGGTTAGCTACTGGTTGTGTATCTAAGGTCACTATAAATGAAATGGTATCAAAACAAGGCTCGTTATTGAGGTTATCAATACGAACAAAGAAAGTTGTTGTTGCAGTAAGGTCAAATGGGGACACTTGATCATTTGCACCAGCATCTGCATCTGCTTGATTTAAGTGATAGGTAGTTACATAATCAGGATTTGTTTGAGCCGCAAGGACCTCGCTATCAAAGTCAGTTAGAAGGATGATTTCAGAGCTGTCATTTCCTGCATCACATACAGAGCTATCCATTACTGGATTTGCAATGGGAGTATCCCAAACAAATAAATCTACCTCAGTAGTGGAAGTACAACCACTAGGACTATTATCTTCAAGTCTAATAAAAACTCTTTCGGTAGTTACCGTACCGTTAGTGTAAGTTGCTGGATTAGGGATAGGATTCATTCCAGTTCCTGCTTCAGCGGCAGTATTGTGATAAGAAACAGTAAAGGCACTGGCAGGTAGTCCATTAAGAACCTCTGTTTCTGTAGATGTTAAATCAAAAGTAGAGAAACCATCATTGTCATTGTCACAATTATTTAAGTCCATAGGTCTCGTGGCTCCAGCACCACTGGCAACTATTACATCAAAGGACCCGGTATCAAAACACAATCTAGAAATAGCATTTAAATTATTCGTAATCCTTGTGTATACGGTTGTAGTACCTAAAGGAAAATCATAAGGTAAAGTAATAGCACCTACGTTATTGTCTGCTTGATTCTGAGTTAAGAAATAAGCAACTAAATAGCTAGGGTTGGTTTGCATGTTGAGTACTTGAGGAGTTTCTACTAGGTCAAGATCTCTACTTTCTATTCCATCTCCATCGCTATCACATAGAAAAACATCAGCCACTATATTGTAAATAGGGTTGGGGTAAATGGTAATATCTGAGGTTGCTGTAAATCTAAAACCACCATTACGTACAACTAAGGTAACGGTATAAACTCCAGGGCCAGGAAAGGTATGAATTGGATCCTGTAATGTACTAGATGGACTACCATCACCAAAATCCCAAGTCACTGTTGAAGTAACACAGAAATCTGCAGTAGAGGCTTCAAATTGCACAGGAGTTTGATCACAAAAGTTCACTTGGTTGATGGATCCACCACTAGCACTTCCAGCAACAAATGAACTAAATGAAGGTTCAAAAAACGAAGTGATAAACGGCGGTAATCCCTCTCGAGAATTATTGTTCAGGGCAACTCCATCATCGGTATAAGCAGCTCCAGCACCGACTATGTCAGGACTTCTTATCACTCCTAGCCAGTTTTGACATACTCGAGCGTGGTAAATTTTACCGTCAATCCCTAATTGCAAGGCACCACGACCACTATTTGCTCCAGTTGCGGCAAGCGCAACAGGCGAAGAGTTCCATCCACCACCACTATTGATGTTGTATTGTAGTATCTCTCTGGTGTTTGTTGCTCCACAACCATTTCCAGTATCATTTGAATTGGCATTTAAATAAACCAATTGCGAGTTTGGAGAGAACTCCGTACCATAAAATCGATCACGAGTACCAGGTGTGGTTAACGCGACAGGATTGCTAACGACACCAGTTATATTGTTAAAATCAGCCAGCCATGCGGTTCCGGCATTACCAATAGAGGTGTTTGATATTTTACTTGCATTTGGTGACAATCGAATATAACCTCTTGCATCAGTTAATCCATTTGTTCCTGCAACAGTTGAATTGACACCTCTGGATGGAAGTATGATACCACCAGCAGCGGGATAGGAACTGTATACCCCATTTTCAAAAGTTACAATCCAATAAAAATTACCGTTATCACTCAAGGCTGCGGTCACTTTTTCTTGAGTGTTTTGTTGTATAAGGATGTCTCGTCGGCCTGGTAAAACATCACCAAGCCCTGCGTTTAAAGTCATATCAACAATACTGTATCTCAGACCTTGAAATCCACCAATTGTGACTACAAAATACCTACTGGTACTACCTAAATCTGGAATAATAATAGCAGATTGAGCACTAGATGAATTTCCGGAGAGCCCGGTACCATTAGGCATAGGCAAGCCATTTCGATTCCAAATCGTGGTTCCATCAGAATACATTTGTAGGACTCCACAAGAGTCTGATATAGAACTACAACCTTCATCTGTATCTAAGCTACCAGCAGGGGCAGCTAAAGGAGCGCCAGTATTAAAATCTACGCTGGCATTAGTCCCGAAAAACCACCAAGCGGCTTCTAGCTGGGCAAAGGCTATTATGGGAATAAATATAAAACTTAGAAGGAATAGTTTTTTCATTACTTTTTGTTTTGGAAGCCCTAAAATACACTATTTTATTGGATTCCATGTACTGAACAAAAAGCCGATAACTAGACTATATATGAGATTTTACACTGTAGAAGTGTTAATTTATAAGTTATCCTTGAATTATAAAAATCGCTGGCCTTTTATGAAGTTCTGGAATTTGCTTTTTCCACAGATCTACGGTCAGCGTTTTTATAAACTCTGTGGGTAAACTGATATCGCAAGCGATGCATACTTTTGTGTTTCCAGATAAGGACAAGAGCAGCTCTTCTAGCATTTTGTTATTGCGATAAGGTGTTTCTATAAACGATTGGGATTGCTGGTTTTTTATAGAACTACTTTCAAGTTCTTTTATTTTTTTACGTCGTTCTTGCTTATCTATAGGCAAGTACCCGTTAAAGGCAAAATTCTGACCGTTTAAACCACTGGACATCATGGCCATAAGAATGGAGCTAGGGCCAACAAGGGGTTGTACTCGTATTCCTTTTTCATGAGCGATCGCAATAACATCGGCACCAGGATCTGCAATTCCAGGAACGCCTGCTTCACTCATAAGTCCCATGTTTTTACCTTCTAAGCAAGCTTGCAGAAAGGCTGGTAATTCGCTTTTTTCCGTAAATTTATTGATGGTGGAGAACTGTAAAGAAGGTTGTGATTTAGAAGGGTAAATACTCTTTATAAATTTTCTAGCTGTTTTTTCATTTTCTACAATATAATGATCGACCATTCCTACAACCTTTTTTACAGATAGCGGCAATACCTCTAAAGGACTTATGTCTCCTAAGGTTACTGGTATCAGAAATAATTTACCTTTTTCTTCCATGGTTTGAACTCTTGGTTTATTTTGAATAGTTGTATCGCTTTCGCGAAAGCGAGGTGTTTATAAATCAATTATTTGGTGGACTCTTTTATGCCTTAAGTAACTGCTTATAATATGAGTCACTTGCTTACCTCCGTCAATAGGAGTTAATAGGCTTTTGAGCATGGAAGCATCTGTCATTTGTATTCTTAGACTAACAAATGCATAGCCAATGACTTTTCCTTCTTCTATGAGAATGACACTGCGCTCGCTTGCCTCGCGACCTCGATCCACTATGATCTTACTTTTCCCTAAGATGCTATACTTTTCTTTTATTTCAGTAATAATAGCTTGAGGAGATTTATTTTCTTCTTCTTGCTTTTCTAAAAAATTAGTTCCAGATTTTGAAGAAGAAAAGCTAAGTATATAATTAGGATCCTTTACAGCAGACTTTACCTGAAGCGTCGGTTGATCTTGCTTATCTACATGTATATATAATCCATGTGAGAAATTAGTTCTTTTAATCTTACCATTCAAAATAGGTTCGTGCTTTCTAACTTCTATAAATTCCTTTAGGATGGAAATTAATTCATTTCCAGTTTTTTCAAAAGTAACATCGGCTACTTGCTTTTGAATTTCTTTAGATTTTTTATTAGAACCGGTAAAGAGTTGGGTTACTCTCTTCTTTATATTTTTACTTTTTCCTATATAAATAATCTCTCTACTGGAGTTATAGATGTAAAATACTCCTGTAGTGTTGGGAACGCTTTCCAAGATTACTTTAAGATTTGCCTCTATTTTTAAAGGTTTGAAATATTTTAAACTTTGAGAAATGATCTTTTTATCGACATCTTTTTGAAGTAATAATTGAAACAATTTCACGGTAGCAAGTGCGTCACCGGTGGCTCTATGTCTATCGGTAATAGGAATTCCTAATGCTTTAGTCAGTTTGCCTAGATTAAAACTTTGTTGTTCTGGTAGAAGGCTCTGTGCTAATTCTACTGTGCAAAGTGTCGGGCGCATGTAATCAAAGCCTAACCTGTCAAACTCTAATCGCAACATACGGTGATCAAAATCGGCATTATGTGCCACTAGGGTGACCCCTTCGGTAATTTCTATAATTCTTTTTGCTACTTCATAGAATTTAGGAGCGCGTTTTAACATCGCGTTATTAATTCCAGTAAGTTTTACCACAAACGGCTGAATTTCTTTTTCTGGATTTACTAAGCTTGCAAACTGATCTACTATTTCATGACCGTCAAATTTATAGATGGCGACCTCAGTAATACCCTCTTCATTATACTTTCCACCGGTGGTTTCTACATCTACTATTGCGTACAATTCTCCATTTTTAAAAGACCATTAGATCTATTATTATTATGCGTAAGCTAATAAAAAAAGCCGTGGTATAACACGGCTTTAGGTAATTTATGCAAGGACTTATTAAATCTTTGAACCATAGATCTTGATGTAAAGATCTTGGTAGCGTGCTTTAATATTTCTGCGTTTTAATTTTAGAGTAGGAGTGAGGTGTTCTGCCTGGATGGTCCACTCTTCTGGAGTGAGTTCAAAGGTTTTAACACGTTCCCATTTTCCAAATTTCTGGTTGTGTTCTTCGACTTCTCTTTGATATCTAGCGATGACTCTTTCATTGCTACACAAATCTTTCCAATTTTCAAAAGCAATTCCTTTGTGTTTTGCCCAATCAGTAAGGAATTGAAAGTTAGGCTGTATAAAGGCTGCAGGCATTTTTTCTCCTTCACCTATCACCATAATCTGTTCGATAAAACGACTTTGTTTCATCATATTTTCAATTAGTTGTGGTGCCACATATTTCCCGCCAGAAGTTTTAAACATTTCTTTTTTACGATCTGTAATTTTAAGGAAGCCTTCAGAATCAATTTCACCTATATCTCCCGTATGGAAATAACCATTTTCATCAATTGCTTCTTTTGTTTTTTCTTCATCCTTATAATAACCCATCATGCGTTGCGGTCCATTTATCATAATTTCTCCATCTGCAGCGATGATGACATCGGTATCTGCTAGCATTTTACCTACGGTGCCAATTTTAAAACCACCATCTCTCATATCATTAACAGAAATTACGGGACTTGTTTCAGTAAGTCCATAACCTTCCATTACAGGAACTCCCGCAGCATTAAATACTCTTGCTAATCTAGGCTGTAAAGCTGCACTACCACTGGCAATAGCTTTTAAATTACCGCCTAGAGCTTCTTGCCATTTAGAAAAGATTATTTTCTTTGCCAGACCTAGTTTTTTCTCGTACCACCATCCGTTTGCCCCGTAAGGTTCCCATTCGAGACCTAGTTCAACAGCCCAAAAGAATAGTTTTTTCTTTATACCGGTAAGATCACTCCCTTTTGTTATTATTTTATCATATACCTTTTCTAATAATCTAGGTACAGCGCTCATTACCTCAGGAGAGATTTCTTTTAGGTTATCTGAAATGGTTTCAAGTGACTCTGCAAAATAAATCCCAGTACCTGTGTAGGTGTACATATATTGAAGCATGCGCTCGTATATATGACAAACGGGTAAAAAACTTAAAGCTTTTGACTCACCTAATTCTAGAGGTAACCTGCCAGCACTAGTCATGGCGTTACTAGAAATATTTTTATGAGATAGCATCACACCTTTAGGGCGTCCAGTTGTTCCAGAAGTATAGATTAAGGTAGCAAGATCTTCTACATCAATAGAAGCCATGATATCTTCTAACGCTGGTTGATTGCTATCGTCTTTTCCTAATTCTTTAAGATCTTTCCAGCTTTTACATCCTGAAATGTCTTCAAAGGAATACACCTCTATTAAAGAAGCCACTTGATCTTTAATTTTCATGACTTTATCATAAACCTCTTTGTCTGAAACAAAAACATATTTTGATTCACTGTGGTTCAAGACGTAAGCATAATCTTCTTCAGAAATAGTTGGATAGATAGGTACATCCTGGGCTCCAGTTTGCATAATTCCTATGTCCATAATGTTCCACTCGGTTCTGTTAGTGGTAGAAATGATAGCTATTTTATCATTCTTCTGAACTCCTAATCTCAAAAGACCTCTAGAGACGGCATTTGCCTGCTCTACAAAGGACTGCGTAGAAGTTTTTATCCATTCACCATTTACTTTTGAAACTAGTGCATCTTCACGAGGGAATGTTTCTAGCTGATAATGAGGGAAATCAAAAAGTCTTTTATACTGCATGTTTAATTATTTCGTAGATGCAAAGTAGTGAAACATTGGGAATTTTCAAAAGCTCTTTTTACGATAATTATAATTTTATGGGTCTCGCTTTCGCAAAAGCGTAATTTTTAACAGCCTTATTCATTAAAAAAGCTCCTTCTTAACTAAGAAGGAGCTTTTTTCATCTTTTTGTATTGGAAACTAATCTTTCAAAAGTAGTTGCTTAAATGGTTTATTTTTATACATCTACATTGTTCGTTTGGTTTATAAAAACCAATTCGTTTTCAAAAGCGTCTATGAGAACAATACTATCTGCAGATATGTTACCAGATAATATCTGTTTGGAGAGTTCGTTGAGAACATCTTTTTGAATCACTCGCTTTACCGGTCTCGCTCCGTACTGCGGGTCATAACCTTTCTTTGCCAATAACTCAATAGCCTGCTCTGTTGCGTCAATAACAATCCCTTGTCCTTCAAGTAATTTAGTAATCCCTTTAAATTGTAAACTTACTATTTCCTTGATTTCAGATTCATTGAGAGGTGTGAACATAACAATATCATCAATACGGTTGATGAATTCTGGACGCACGCGTTGTTTTAAAACCGCAAGGACTTCTTTTTTAGTCGTTTCAGTTAGTGTCGCCAAATCACTTTGGTAATTATCAAAATTTTCCTGTATGATATCTGATCCCATATTAGAAGTCATGATAATAATCGTGTTCTTAAAATCTGCTACACGACCTTTATTGTCTGTCAACCTTCCTTCATCGAGCACTTGCAACAAAATATTGAACGTATCTGGATGAGCCTTTTCAATTTCATCTAGTAGTACGACGCTATAAGGCTTTCTGCGTACTGCTTCTGTAAGTTGTCCACCTTCATCATAACCTACATACCCCGGAGGAGCACCGACTAATCGACTTACGCTATGACGTTCTTGATATTCACTCATATCAATACGCGTCATAGAATTTTCATCGTTAAAAAGGAATTCTGCTAGTGCTTTGGCAAGTTCTGTTTTACCAACTCCCGTAGTTCCTAAAAAAAGAAATGAACCAACGGGTTTTTTCTGATCTTGTAAACCTGCGCGACTTCTTCTTACAGCGTCGCTTACAGCTTGTATGGCTTCTTTTTGCCCTACAACCCTATGGTGAAGCTCGTCTTCTAGTTTTAAAAGTTTCTCGCGGTCACTTTGAAGCATTTTAGTAACTGGAATTCCAGTCCATTTAGCAACGACTTCAGCGATGTCTTCATAAGTTACTTCTTCTTGAATCAAGTTGTTAGAATTGTCATTTGCTTCCATATCTGCGAGCAACTTGTCCAGTTCTTCTTGGGCTTGTTTGATTTTTCCATAACGCAACTCTGCTACTTTTCCATAATCTCCATCCCGCTCGGCGCGTTCCGCTTCGAGTTTGTAGTTTTCGATATCTGTTTTTGCGTTTTGGATATTATCGACTACGCTTTTTTCATTTTCCCATTGCGCGTTGAGTTCGTTGCGAGATTCTTTAAGATTAGCCAGTTCGGATCTTAGATTCTTTAGTTTAGACTCGTCATTTTCTCTTTTAATTGCTTCGTGTTCAATTTCTAACTGCATGATTTTGCGATCCAGCACATCGAGTTCTTCAGGCTTTGAATTGATTTCCATACGCAATTTTGCCGCTGCCTCATCCATAAGGTCAATGGCTTTATCTGGTAAAAACCTATTGGTAATATAGCGCTGTGATAATTCTACAGCACCTATAATCGCCTCATCTTTGATTTGTACTTTATGATGTGTTTCATATTTATCTTTAATCCCTCTTAAGATAGAGATGGCACTTTCTGTATCTGGCTCATCGACCATTACTTTTTGAAAGCGACGTTCCAAAGCTTTGTCTTTTTCAAAATACTTTTGGTATTCGTCTAAAGTAGTTGCGCCTATTGCTCTCAGCTCACCACGAGCAAGAGCGGGTTTTAAAATATTTGCGGCATCCATTGCGCCTTGGCCGCCACCAGCTCCAACCAGCGTATGGATTTCATCAATAAAAAGAACAATGTTGCCGGCACTAGTAGTTACTTCTTTTATAACAGCCTTTAAACGCTCTTCAAACTCTCCTTTGTATTTGGCTCCTGCAATAAGCGCTCCCATATCCAGAGAAAAAATTTGCTTGTCTTTAAGATTGTCAGGAACATCACCAGCCACTATACGATGTGCGAGGCCTTCGGCAATGGCAGTTTTACCAACACCAGGCTCTCCAACAAGTATAGGGTTGTTTTTAGTACGTCTAGAAAGGATTTGTAAAATGCGGCGTATTTCTTCATCTCGACCTATGACAGGGTCAAGTTTCCCTTGATCTGCTAGCTGATTGAGGTTTTTTGCGTATTTATTAAGGCTGTTATAAGTTTCTTCGGCACTTTGAGAAGAAACGTTATTTCCATTTCTCAATTCTTCAATAGCTAATTCTAGGTTTTTCTTAGAAATTCCTTGATCCTTTAACAGCTGTGCCGTCTTTGACTTTCCATCAAATATAGATAAGAGCAGGTGCTCAATACTCACGTACTCATCGTTCATCTTTGTAGCAAGGGTCATGGCTGCATTTAATACCCTATTAGTTTCCCGAGACATTTGCAACTCACCACCTTCAACTTTAGGTAGGGAATCAATCTGACTTTTAATTAACCTTAAGACCAGATCTAATTTTACATGAAGTTTTTTAAATAAAAAAGGCAGCACATTTTCATCTACCATAGTTATTGCGAGAAATAAATGCGCGTTCTCTATTTGTTGCTGGCCATACTCTTGTACCAGTTGTTGCGCTTTTTGAAGCGCTTCTTGCGATTTTATAGTCAGTTTATTTGGATCCATAATAGTGGTTTTTAAATTCTTTTCAATTGTTATACCTTTTATAAAAGTTGTCAATAAGACAGTTTGATCTGGTTTCGTAACAGACATTATGACATGTTTGTAAAAGCCTTGTAATTTTTGCTTATTGGGACTGGATATAGTTGTAATTTAGTACTTTATAAGTAGGAATACTATTGATATTTCGCTTTCGCGAAAGCGAAACAAAAAAAAATACTATGGGTTTTATGGATAAGCTGTTTAAAACACAGCAAAATAGTGTAAATGAAGAACAAACCGGCATCCAATGGGAACCGCTAGAATCAGTGGATCAGTTAGATAATGTGATCAAAAACTCTACCTTAAAGCCAAAGGTTATTTTTAAGCACAGCACAAGATGTGGTATTTCTAGAATGGTCCTAAGGCAGTTTGAAAACGGTTTTGAAAAAAACGATGACGAGGTGACCTTTTATTTTCTCGATTTATTAAACTATAAAGAGGTAAGTGCTGCCGTTGCCAGTAAGCTCAATGTGGTACACCAATCTCCACAAGTGATTATACTGTACAATAATGAGATTTTACACACAGAATCTCATCAAGGTATTGATATCAAAAAAGTTCAACAAATTGTGACTAATAAGAAATAGATCATGCATCCTAATAAATATCTTTTAATAGCTGTAGTTTTTGTTTTATTTTCTTGTAAAACAAATGTATTTACTGGTAAAAAAACCTTGAACTTTGTGTCTGATAGCACTTTGTTTCCAATGGCTTTTACTCAGTACGATCAGTTTCTAGGAGAAAACAAGGTAGTTACAGGGACTAAAGAGTCTGAAATGATCACTAGAGTTGGCCAAAAAATAAAAACAGCTGCTCAACGTTGGTTAAATTCCATCGGTGAAGAAAAGTACTTAGCTAATTACCAGTGGGATTATAAATTGGTTCAAGATGAAACCGTAAATGCATGGTGTATGCCTGGTGGTAAAATTGTTTTTTACACAGGTATTTTACCTATTTGTCAAGGAGAAACGGGTGTTGCCATAGTGATGGGTCACGAGGTAGCTCATGCCTTAGCAAACCACGGTGCACAGCGTATGAGTGCCTCACAAGTACAAGCATTAGGTGCTGTAGGAGTTGCTGTAGGTGGTCAAGCAGCTGGAGCAAGTCAAGAATCTCAACAGCTCTTCAATCAGGCTTATGGTATAGGTTCTCAGGTAGGAGGTATGCTGCCATTCTCTAGAGCACATGAAACAGAAGCAGATAAAATAGGTCTTTACCTAGCTGCAATTGCAGGATATAACCCAGAAGAAGGTGCTCGATTATGGGAACGTATGAAATCCAATAGCGGAGGGCAAGCACCACCAGAGTTTTTGAGTACGCACCCTTCTAATGACAGCCGTATTGCCAACTTAAAAAACCTCGCTCCTCAAGCAAAAGCAGAAGCTGCAAAATACGGAGTAACTTCTTTCCAATAATCGATTAAAAAACACATACTTTTAAAGGGTTCTTAATGAACCCTTTTTTTATGAAACATATTCTACCTCGAGGCTCTAAAAAATTACTAAATGCATGGGCATTTTACGATTGGGCCAATTCCGTATATTCTCTAGTAATCAACAGTGCTATTTTTCCTATTTTTTATGCAGCGATTAGCATCAAAGCATTTGAAGAAGGAAATGTACCCGAGATGCTTAAAGGAGTTAATAATGAATCCATCATTATCATAACCACAGCGATCGCTTTTTTAATCGTGAGTATTATTTCTCCTATTCTTTCTGGTATTGCTGACTACTCTGGGAAGAAAAAACGCTTTTTACAATTCTTCTGTTATTTAGGAGCTATTTGTTGTATGGGCTTGTCTCTATTTAGCTTTGATTATTTGTGGATCAGTTTATTGATTTATTTACTGGCACTGGTTGGGTTTTGGGGAAGTCTGGTTTTTTACAATTCTTATCTTCCAGATATTGCATTTCCCGATCAACAAGATGCTATTAGTGCTAAGGGCTTTTCTATGGGATACTTGGGGAGTGTATTGCTCCTTATAATCTGTCTCGCATTATTAGAAGGTGGTTTTTACCCAGAAGATGGTTTGTTGCCAGATAATGAGTATTTCAAACTCTATTCTTTTCAGCTTTCTTTTATTCTTGTAGGACTGTGGTGGATGGGTTTTGCTCAGTACACCTATAAATACCTGCCTTTAGGAACTAAAAAGGATCGCAGTGATGTTAAAAATATTTTTACTAATGGTTTTAAAGAACTCAAAAAAATATGGAAAAGCCTATCGGCTAACTTACAGATGAAACGTTACTTAGGAGCCTTCTTTATCTATAGTATGGCGGTTCAAACAGTTATGTTAGTGGCCACCTATTTTGGTACAGAAGAGGTGCAATGGGAAGAGGACGGTGCTACCATGGGATTAATCATAAGTATTCTATTGATTCAGTTGGTAGCTATTTTTGGAGCTTGGTTGGCCAGTTTGCTTTCGCGAAAACTAGGTAACATCAAAACCCTGATCGTCATTAACATACTTTGGGCTGTTATATGTGTTTATGGATATTTTGTGGTAACTCCTATGCAATTCTACATAACAGCAGGTTTTGTAGGCCTAGTTATGGGGTCCATACAATCTTTATCGCGCAGTACCTATTCTCAGATGATTCCTGATGGAAATCCGGACACCGCTTCTTACTTCAGTTTCTACGATGTTGCAGAGAAAATAGGAATTGTTATAGGTATGCTCATTTTTGCTGTAGTAGGAGAATTAAGCGGTTCCATGAGAGAGCCTATTTTATTTTTAATCGTCTTCTTTATCGTCGGAATTATTTTACTTTCTAGAGTGCCAACTTTAAAAAGGGGGTAACTAATTATAGATATAACATATGACATAATTAATAACGATAGTTTTTAGTTATGTCATCGTAGTCAGAAATAATAAATGATATAGCATCAATCCTTTATTTTGTTTAACTTTATACCTATAACAAACTGTAAAAATTCACCTTATGGATGCTAACGACGCTAATAAAACTCCTGTATGGGATATCAATCAGTCTTCAGCTGCAAAATGCCCATTTATGGGAGACCCTTCTCGCAATGCTGCTGGACAAGGAACTAAAAATAACGATTGGTGGCCTAACCAACTACGGCTTAATGTCCTGCGTCAAAACGCAACAAAATCAGACCCTATGGACCCTGATTTTGATTATGTAAAAGCCTTTAATAGTTTGGACATGAATGCTTTAAGAAAAGATTTAACTCATTTGATGACAGATTCTCAAGATTGGTGGCCAGCTGATTACGGACATTACGGAGGTTTTTTTATTAGAATGGCGTGGCATAGTGCTGGAACCTATAGAGTAGGCGATGGACGTGGAGGTGCTAGTGCAGGAAATCAACGATTTGCACCTTTGAATAGTTGGCCAGACAATGGAAACCTTGACAAAGCAAGATTGCTGTTATGGCCTATCAAACAGAAATATGGTAAAAACATTTCTTGGGCAGACCTTATGATACTAGCAGGGAATGTAGCCATGGAATCTATGGGATTAAAAAAGCTTGGTTTTGCAGGAGGAAGAGTGGATTCTTGGGAACCAGAACAAGATATTTACTGGGGCAGCGAGACCAAATGGTTGGGAAATGATGATAGGTATGAAAACGGTGAGTTAGAAGGAATGTTAGGTGCGGCGCATATGGGATTGATTTATGTGAATCCAGAAGGTCCTAACGGTCAACCTGACCCGATGGGAAGTGCACATGACATTAGAGAAACATTTGGCCGTATGGCAATGAATGACTATGAAACGGTAGCCTTAGTTGCTGGTGGTCATACTTTTGGAAAAGCCCACGGTGCTGCAGATCCTGATGAATATATTGGAGCTGAGCCAGCAGGAGCACCTATTGAAGAAATGAGTAAAGGCTGGAAAAATACATTTAAAAGTGGGGTAGGTGATGATACCATTACCAGTGGATTAGAAGGCGCATGGACTCCTCACCCAGATCAATGGGATCACGATTACTTTAGAGTATTACTAGATTACGATTGGGAACTAACTAAAAGTCCAGCAGGTGCCCACCAATGGAAACCCACTGCAGCTTCTAATGCCGATCAAGCTCCGAAGGCAGCTGACTCTTCAAAACGTCAAGATTTAATGATGTCTACAGCAGATATAGCCTTGAAGACCGATACAGAATACTTGAGAATTTCTAAGCATTTCAGAGAAAATCAAGAAGAATTTGAAGATGCTTATGCAAAAGCATGGTTCAAATTAACACATAGAGATATGGGGCCAGCTTCTAGATATTTAGGTACAGAGGTGCCTGAAAAAGAAGAATTATGGCAAGACCCTATTCCTGCTGTCACTCATGCATTAATAGATGAAAAAGAAACCTTACACTTAAAATTCCAAATTTTGGAGTCTGGTTTATCGGTGCAAGAGTTGGTTTCTGTTGCTTGGGCAAGTGCAGCTACCTATAGAGACAGTGACAAGCGTGGTGGTGCAAATGGAAGTCGTATAAGACTAGCACCTCAAAATGAATGGGAGGCAAATAATCCTAAACAATTACAAAAGGTACTTGATGTGCTGACTAAAGTGCAATCTGATTTCAACAAATCTCAAATAGGAGATAAACAAGTTTCTATGGCAGACCTTATAGTTTTAGGAGGAAATGCCGCTGTTGAAAAAGCAGCAAAAGATGCTGGATACGATATTACTCTTCCTTTTCATCCAGGAAGAGGTGATGCCACACAAGAACAAACAGATGTGGAGTCCTTCAGTTACTTAGAACCACGAGCAGATGGCTTTAGAAACTTTTTAGGTAATGAGCAAAAGGCAGCTGGAGAAGATTTATTAATTGATAAAGCAAATCTTTTAACCCTTTCAGTTCCTGAGATGACTGTTCTTATAGGAGGGTTAAGGGCGATGAATACCAACTATGATCATTCTGACTACGGCGTATTTACAAAGACCCCAGGGACTTTAACAAACGATTACTTTATCAATGTTCTCGATCTGAGCACTACTTGGAAATCAAAATCAAGTGCTGAGTTGCTTTTTGAAGGACGCGATCGCAAGACTGGAGATTTAAAATGGATAGGTACACGTGTAGACCTTATTTTTGGTTCTAATACAGAATTAAGAGCTATTGCCGAAGTCTACGCCAGTAACGACGGTAAAGAAAAAATGGTGAACGACTTTGCCGCTGTATGGTATAAAGTGATGAATTTAGATCGTTTTGATTTGAAATAAACACCTTTATTCTTGAAAAAAAAATCCCCAAATCATTTTGTTGATTTGGGGGTTTTTCATGTTATTTTATCGGGTACATTACATTTTTGTAATATCACCACTACCCATAATGCTTTTTTTAATTTTGCTTGTAGTTCCTTTATATCTTAAATCTCCAGAACCTATTATGGAGGCTTGAAGTTCTCCACCATTGCAATAGACAGATACGTCACCACTACCAGCAATGGAAGCATCTACATTATTTGCCTTAAGATTAAACGCAGAAATATCACCACTTCCAGCTACACTTGCATCAAGATGCTCGGTACGACCGCTCAATTTCACATCACCACTTCCAGCAATGCTTACACGAAGTTTTTCTGAGGTTACTTCTACATCAATATCGCCGCTTCCAGCTATAGAAATATGCATACTTCTAGATTTGAGCTTTACAAGGCTTCTAATATCTCCACTTCCAGCCATGCTCAAACTACTGATATTTTTTACAGGAACCCTAACTTGAATTCCTTTACGTGTATTGATATTGTAGCCATCTTCAATTCCTATTTCTAGTCGGTCCCCTTTTACTTCAACTTCGAGGTGCTCCATGATATTAGATTCTGCCTCCACTGTTATAGTTCCTTCTTCACCTTCTACAAGGACAATGTTAAGACTGTTTCGGCCAGAGATTTTGTCGTAATCAGATGTATTAAATACTTTTGTTACGATTAGGCCATTTCCATCGATGCGTTTATTACTGCTCCACCATTGGGCGTTTGCAGTATTGATTGCTAAAATAGCTATAAGTAGTAGGAGGATTTGTTTCATGATATTGTCCTTTTTTAGTTTGTTATCTTTTACTTAGTTTTTATTTTGAGTTCACTAACTAGTTGACTTTCTTTAGAGTGACCCCGCCAAAGCTAGATCTAATATTTATTAATGCTGTGCCGCCTTTCTGACCACTATAACCAGATTTTTGCTTGTCGGTACTACCACTTTTAGAACTTGTTACCGTTAGATCATCAGAGAGTTTGATGCTGGAATACTCTGTGTCAATGTCAAATCTAAAAGAGGCCTCAGGATGATAGTTGATTTTTATTCCTGTGTATTCTGATTTAATAGTGACTTCTTTAAAATCACGTCCTAGCTCTGCAATACTTATGGATCCAAAGTCTGTATTTAAATTCACTAGCTCATTGATGTTTCCTATTTTTATGGTAGTATAATCTCCACGTCCCACTAGTTTGATCACCTCATCTATTAGTAATGTAGAAAAGTCTCCATTAAAATCAAGAATTTTCACATCGTGAAAGCTAGCTTTTGTATAATCACCTTCGTAAGTTACTTTTTCTGCTCCGTAAAGTTCGAAGCCACTAAAATCGGCTTTTATGTTTCCAGACTTCATATAATCTATGTGTGAGTTATTCGTATAATCAAATTTAAGATCATTATTTTCTGCTAGGAGTTGTCCTATGTCCAGTCTTCCAAAGTCACATTTGATCGTGGCACGACCTTTTAATCTATCGAGAATCACCGCGCCATAGTCGTTACTTAGATCTAGTGAAGCGGTAACCGGCATCTTAATGATGTAATCTATTTTCATATTAGAGCTTCGGTTGGAATCGCTACCAAATAATAAGTTCCATAAACCGCCACTGTTGTTAGAGTTGTGTTCAGCATCAGTTATAGCACTTACTTTAGAAGCACTAGCTTGAAAATCTACATCTATACCTTTGAGTTGATCGATAACGCGATCTTCATTATCACCACTTACTTCAACAGTAATATCAATAGATACAATAGGAGAATCCCAGGTAGTAATGCTCACACTACCGAATTCGTTTTGAATAGCTACCAGACAATTTTTGTTGACGTTAAAAGTTTTATTAATTTTTTTGGACTTGGTATATTTCCCGTCTTCAGGACCGGCTACAAGCAGTGCTGGAAGTAAAAACAGCAGGATACTTAGTTTATATAAATGTTTCATCTTCTTGTTCTTTAAAATTTTTCAGTTGTTCTATTTGCTCCAGAGCAGTTTCTAATAAATCGATTCTATTTTGAAAATTTTGAATCATCGCAGCGATAACCGCTTTACTATCGTTGTTTATTTTAAAATCGGCCTTGATGGACTGGTAATCCAATTCTAATTTATTCAATGCGGTTTTAGTGTCGGCGATGATGCGCTCTGTATCTGGTGTTTGTTCTTTGTTAAGCTTTTCTAACTCTTCTTGGATAGTTGTTGTAAAAAAGTCTTGTGCTTGCGCCATTTCTGGTGACACACTAGAAAGTCCGTTATCTACTGCTGTGGTAGGAGCCAGGCGCATTCCTGTAAATCCTAATAAAACAGCCAGTCCGGCAACTAGCGACCACTTCAACCAGGAGTTTATAGGGATCACCTTTACATCTTTCTTAGCTTTATCAAAAGGGAGTGTTTCCATGAGGATCACGTCACTTTCTGGATTCCCTTTTTCTTCACAAGCTGCTTCCAGCTTTTCTAAAAATCTATTTCTGTGGCCGCTAGGCAATGATTCTGTGTTAAAATCTTGTTCTGCAAACCATTCTTTCATGTCCTTTTTCATATCAGTTGCATTTTATTTCTCAGGCTTTCTTTTGCTCTTGAGATCGTGGTTCTGCACATGGCATTTGACATTCCCATAATCTCACATATTTCATCATTATCCATACCTTCAATTAGGCTTAGCGTTAAAACATGTCGGTAATTATCTTTTAGTAACTTCATGACTTGGAGTACTTTTTTAGCCGTCATTCCAGCAGCTTCCATATCGATTTGCACATCTGTTTGTTGTTCCATCTCGTAGGCGACATCATCATAAGTTATTTTAGGCATTTTTTTTACTTTCTTTAAGTGTGTCAGGCTATTGTTGACCACGATTCTTTTTAACCAGCAGCCGAAAGTCGCTTCACGGTTCCATTGTGACATCTTTGCAAAAGCTGTGATCATGCTGTCTTGCATAATATCTTCGGCTTGTGCGCTGTCTTTGACAATTCTAAACGCGACATGGTACATTCCCTTAGCATATTGATCATAGACACGCATTTGTGCCTTGCGATCGCCTTGTTCACAGTGTTTATAAAGTTCTATTTCAGTTATTGTTAAAGTCACTTGGTCAGTGTTACGCTTTAAAGATGCAATTTATTCCAGTATGTTACACTTCATGGCAAGGAATTTGAAATTTATTAGAGTAGTATGTAGTGGAATGTGTGGAATAGCTTTTTACTAGAGCCTATAAGACTATTTAGTAGTTTGATAATGTGGCTTTTATGTGTTGTAATTCCGCTTTCGCGAAAGCGAAACAGTTACAGACATCGTACAAAAATTAATTATTAAAAATAAAAGCCAACAGTCTATATGACATTGTGGCGACTGAAAAAGATATGTTCAAACCAAAGAAATTTTCAATAGACAACTTGTCACTCCAAGAATTTGATCAAGATGCGGAGTTTATCCCTTTATTGAGCAGTGAGGACGAGGAAGAAATGAATAACGAAAACGTGCCAGAAACCTTATCCATATTGCCTTTGCGCAACATGGTGTTGTTTCCTGGTGTGGTAATTCCTATTACTGCAGGGCGAGATCGTTCCATTAAATTATTACAGGATGCCAATAAAAAAGGCATATCTATAGGGGTGGTAGCTCAAAAAGACGAAGATGTCGAAGAGCCTTCCATTGAAGACCTGCACACGACTGGAGTGGTAGCAAAAATTTTGAAGATCTTCAAAATGCCTGATGGTAATACGACTGTAATTATTCAAGGTAAAAAGCGTTTTGAAATGGGCGATATGGTTACAGAGCAACCCTTTATCACTGCTGTGGCTAAAGACCTTCCAGATGTACGGCCAGTAAAGGAAGACCCTGAATTCATTGCTATTATTGAAAAGATCAAGGAACTAGCTCTAGAAATCATCAAAGAAAGTCCCAATATTCCCAGTGAAGCATCTTTTGCTATTAAGAATATTGAGTCCGATTCTTTTTTAGTGAATTTTGTTTCTTCTAATATGAATCTGAAGGTAGAGGAAAAGCAAAAAGTACTTGAAATCAATGATTTAAAAGAGCGCGCACTGGAAACCTTGCGTTTTATGAATATTGAACGTCAAAAATTAGAGCTTAAAAACGATATACAGTCCAAAGTGCAGACTGATATCAATAAGCAACAAAGGGAATATTACTTGCATCAGCAAATGAAGACCATTCAAGATGAGTTGGGTGGCGGTGTTTCTTCTCATCAAGAAGTGGATGAGATGCGCCAGCGTGCTAAGAAAAAGAAATGGGATGATCATGTAAAGGAGCATTTTGAAAAGGAATTGGCTAAAATGCAACGTATGAATCCGCAAGTAGCAGAGTATTCCATACAGCGCAATTACTTGGACCTTATTCTCGATCTGCCATGGAATGAGTTTTCTAAGGACAACTTTGACTTGAAACGCGCCGTAAAAATTTTAGATCGGGATCATTACGGTCTAGACGAAGTAAAGAAACGCATCATTGAACACCTCGCTGTTTTGAAATTGCGTAATGATATGAAGTCACCTATACTTTGTTTATACGGACCTCCAGGAGTTGGTAAAACTTCTCTAGGTAAATCTATAGCAGAGGCGCTAGGACGAGAATACGTTCGTATTTCCTTAGGTGGATTGAGAGATGAAGCTGAAATACGTGGTCACCGTAAAACCTATATAGGAGCGATGCCTGGACGTATTATACAAAGCATTAAAAAGGCCAAAACTTCAAATCCAGTTTTTGTACTGGATGAGATTGATAAATTGAGCAACTCCCATAATGGAGATCCTTCTAGTGCGATGCTGGAAGTATTAGATCCAGAGCAAAACAATTCCTTTTATGACAACTTCTTAGAAATGGGATTTGACTTAAGTAAAGTAATGTTTATTGCGACGAGTAATAGCTTAAATACCATACAACCTGCATTGCGTGATCGTATGGAGATTATCAATGTGACGGGTTACACGATAGAAGAAAAGGTAGAAATAGGAAAAAAACATTTATTACCAAAGCAATTAAAGGAACATGGACTAGACAAGTCCCATCTTAAGATTGCAATGCCACAGCTCGAAAAAATAGTGGAAGGTTACACACGTGAAAGTGGTGTGAGATCTCTTGACAAGCAAATTGCTAAAATGGTACGCTATGCAGCAAAAAGTATTGCTATGGAAGAAGATTACGATCTTAAAGTGACCAACGATACAGTTATTAAAGTATTGGGGTCCCCTAGAATGGAACGTGATAAGTATGAAAACAATGATGTTGCCGGTGTCGTTACAGGACTGGCATGGACTCAAGTAGGTGGGGATATTCTTTTTATTGAATCCATTCTTTCTAAAGGAAAAGGGACGCTTACCATAACAGGTAACCTCGGTAAAGTGATGAAGGAAAGCGCAACCATTGCGATGGAATACATCAAATCAAACTCCGAAGAATTGGGAATAGACAGCTCGGTATTTGAAAAATACAACGTACATATTCATGTGCCTGAAGGAGCTACTCCTAAAGACGGTCCTAGTGCAGGGGTGAGCATGTTAACTTCATTAGTTTCCTTGTTTACACAACGTAAAGTGAAGAAAAGTCTAGCGATGACAGGAGAAATCACACTAAGAGGTAAGGTATTACCAGTAGGTGGTATCAAGGAAAAAATTCTTGCAGCAAAACGCGCTAGAATTAAAGAGATCCTGCTTTGTGAGCAAAACCGAAGAGATATTGAAGAAATCAAAGCCGATTATATCAAAGGCTTGACCTTTCATTATGTAAGTGATATGAGCAATGTATTAGAACTAGCCCTTACTAAGCAAAAGGTAAAGAATGCAAAGAAATTGTAGTTAAAAATAATTTCTAATAGATTAAAAAGGTCGAGAAGCAATTCTCGACCTTTTTTGATTTATATCATTAAGCATTAGGGCAGCATCGGGTAACCTTTTCCCTCTCACATAAAATCCTCTTACATCTTACTATAATCCACTACCAGCTTCTTGTACCATTTCCCTAAATCTCCGGGAATTTTTTTATAATTCTTAGTCAGTTCTGTTGCAAGTCTGGAGTTAGAACGTTCTTTTTCCGAAGGGTTTGCGGTCAGATAGCCTTGGAACTTCCCAACATCGTCTATAATTTTTGGAGCTTTGTTTGAAACGCTGTTCCATGGTGACAGGGGGTTATTAGGATCTCCATAATTATTTAAATCGTTCCATATGGAAGTCTTGCTAAAACTACTTCCGTAATCCCCAAAAGCATTCCAGATGGACTTGCTGTCAAATCTAGAACAATCCATACAGCCTAGATATTCGGTATAATCTGCGCCCCCATAGAGATGCAAGTTTTGAGAACTGGCGTAGGAACTGCTTGCAATTATAACTATCAAAAGGAGTGTGTTTTTCATTTTAATGGAGTGAAAGGTGTTCTATAAATTGAATTACATAAAAAATTGAGCAGCTATTCTTTAATAAAAGAACTGTTTATTGATAACCAGCAGCTTGTAAATTAAACAGCTGCTCATACAGCTGTGGAGCAGCCATGAGTTCTTCATGGGTTCCTATTTCAGCGACTTGACCATCTTCGAGTACTAAAATACGATCTGCCATACGTACTGTTGAGAATCGGTGTGAGATGATGATACTGGTTTTTCCTTTAGTAAGCCCAATAAAACGTTCAAAAACATCGTATTCGGCTTGTGCGTCTAGTGCACTGGTAGGCTCGTCGAGCACGACAACATCAGCATCCTTCATATAGGCACGAGCTAGGGCTACCTTTTGCCATTGTCCACCGCTCAATTCTTGACCTTTTGCAAAGCGTCTTCCTAACTGTTGATCGATACCGCCTTTCATTACGGCAACAACTTGATCTGCCAGGCTGCGTTGTGCGGCATCATTGATCATAGAATCATTAGAAAGCTCGTCTATATTTCCTACGGCTATGTTCTCGCGTAAGCTAAATTCATACTTAAAGAAGTCTTGGAAAATAACACCAAAACGTTTTCGGTATTCTTGCTTGTCAAATTGTGCAATGTTGACTCCATCGAGCAATATTTCTCCTTTTGTAGGTTCATAAAATCGCAAGATCAATTTGATCAATGTTGTTTTCCCTGCACCATTCTGTCCAACAAATGCTATTTTCTCTCCTGCTTTGATCTTAAAACTCACTCCTTTCAATACATCTGTGTCACTACCTGCATAACCAAAATGCACATTTTTAATTTCAAAGCCTTCTTGAATACGCTCGGGAAGTGGAGTAGTGGAGATTGCCTGATCTGTGACCTGTATATCTAAAAAGTCAAAGTAGTCTCTTAAATAAAGGGAACCTTCAGAAATGGCAGTAAATCTGGAAAAGAACCCCTGAAGGTTATTTCGCAAACGGTTAAATGATCCAGATAAAAAGGTTAATTCTCCTATAGAAAGAGTCCCTGAAATTACCTTAAAAATAATAAAGATGTAAGCCCCATAATAAGACAAAATCCCTAAAATATTAAACAAGGAACCGTACAGACTTTGCTTTAAAGAAAGCTTTTTATTGATTTCATAGTAATCGCCAGACAGCTTTTTAAATCGCGAGGCGATATAATCGGTCAGGCCAAAAAGCTTGACCTCTTTTGCTGTTTGATTATTGGCTCCTATAAAACGCAAATAATCCAGTTCACGACGCTCGGCGGTCCAGCTGCGAGCAACTGAATACCGGTGAGAACTAAATTTGGCTTCATTGATAAAGGACGGAATAATACTCAATACCAAAAGGATGATCAATAAGGGTTCAAAATAGATCAAACCTGCGATTAAGGATCCTATGGAAATAACACTTTGAATCTGGCTTAAGGAAGCACTCATCAATCCTACGCGACCGCTGGTTTGCTGTCTGGCGCGTTCTAGTTTGTCATAAAAGTCAGGATCTTCTAATTGCTCTAAAGTCAGTTCGTTTGTTTTCCTAATGATTCTTTCTGAAGAGGCATTGGAATATAAATCACCTATCAATCCATCGGTAAGGTTGATCAATCTATTTAACAAATCGGCTAGGACAGCAACACTTAATTCGATCGCAACATAAGTCCAGAGTTGGTTAAGGTCTTTTTCATCGAGTGAGATTTGTAAAATAACCTCATCAATGATCAGTTTTCCTACCCACAACAAGATAACAGGACTCAGTGCAGTAAGGAGTCTAGCGATAAAGTTGGTCACAAAAAGCTTGGGACTGACACGCCAGATTTCTTTAAAGAATCTGGGTAAGGTTTTTAAGGCGCTGAAAGAGAATGTTTTTCCCTTTTTACTCTGTTCTTTTATAGATGCTGGAACTCTTGCCACATTTTTGATTTAGAAGACAAAGGTACGATACAAGGAATTGTTTATGCTGTTCTCGCTTTCGCGAAAGCGGACTTTTAATAACCTCTTTTATCGGAATACAACTGAGAAGTAGGGAGGAAATGAATGGTCGTCATCAAGTGCGAGTATTCAAAAACTGCAACAGATTGCTTTAACGGCATTTAAAAGCCTTTAGTTTATAGGTTTCCTGAAACTTTTCCTAAGGCAATTCTTTACCCGTCGAAGCAATATAAATTTGAAACCATTGCTCTAGTGACATTTTAATTTGGAAGGAGTCTACGGCTGTTTGAATGCGCTCGATCTTACCAGTTCCCAATATGGGAATGATGCCAGATGGATGCATCAATAGCCATTGGTACAAGATTTGTTCCGTTTGGGAAACCCCTAGTTCTTGAGCTACTATTTTTACGGCTTGAAGCAGTCTGGCTCCTTTCTCGGTTTTGGGAGTTAGAAGTTCACCACCAGCAAGAGGCGACCAGGCCATAGGACGTATTTTTTTGGAGATCAGGTAATCTAGGTTTTGGTTTTCAAAATGCTCCAAAGAGTAAGCAGAAATCTCGATTTGGTTCGTGACCAGTGGTTCCTCCACATAGGCTTGCAAGGACTCCAATTGCAATGGGAGAAAATTAGAAACCCCAAAATGAAGCACTTTACCGCTAGACTTTAATTGATCAAAAGCTTTTGCCACTTCTTCAGGATTAAAAAAAGGTGATGGTCGGTGCAATAACAACACATCTATATAATCGGTTTGCAGGTTTTTAAGGGATTCTTCTACTTGAGAAACAATGTAAGAGGCGCTGTAATCGTAATATTTCACTTTGCGCTCTGGAAATTTACTGGTGTTGAGTTTGATGCCACATTTAGTAACCAGCTGCATTTGGTCGCGCAATGCGCTTTCATTTTTCATCACTTTTCCAAAAGCCGCTTCACATTCATGATTTCCATAAATATCAGCATGATCAAAAGTGCTTACTCCAGTTTCTATAGACTCTTGAATAAAAGAAAGTAATTCTTGATCGGTTTTATTCCAGTCGAGCAAACGCCACATTCCCAGAACGATTCTTGATACTTCTAAATTTGCGGCAAGCTTTGTCTTTATCTCCATAGAGGTCAAAGTTATTATTGATTTTTAATTAAATTCTCCATAGTTAGACTAACTACGGATTTGTGGACCAAAGAGAAGCAGCTTTAAGCATGGCTCTTCTAGGTAGTTTTAATCCTGCTACTACTAACTCGGCAAAATCTTCTGGTTGTAATACACTGTCTTCAGAATCTTTATCTGCTATTCCTAAATCTACCGCCATGTCTGTTGCAATGGTGCTAGGTGTAAGCGTACAAACTCTGATATTGTTTTTACGTACTTCTTTCATCAAGGATTCTGACATCCCGATTACTGCAAATTTAGAAGCCGAATAAGCCGAGGTACTGGCATTACCACTCAATCCTGCGGTAGAAGAAACGTTGATAATGTCACCGTGATTTTGATCGATCAAATAAGGCAGGACTTCTTTAGTGATATAATACATTCCCATAAGGTTGGTCTGTATGATCTGACTCCACCGGTCCACATCCATATCGTTGAGCGTACCAAAAGCCGCAATACCCGCATTGTTTACTAGAATATCTACACCACCCAAATCAGAAACTAAGGTTTTGATATGCTTTTGAACCTCTTTATAATTACCTAAATCAAACACGGCATAAGTGGCCTGGACACCTAGATGTTCTAACTCGCTAACCGTTGCTTTTAAAGCTACTTCATCTCTACCAGTAATGGCTACGTTTATTCCCTCTTTAGCAAATGCTATTGCTGTAGCTTTTCCTAAACCACGGTTACCCCCTGTGATGATCGCATTTTTACCTTTTAAATCTTGCATGTATGTTGTATTAAAGTTGAAATGAATATGGATTATATGAAAGGAAAAGAATAAAAATAGTTCCTCTTTTGTCAAATAGCTTCGAGTAGTAAAATTAAAGTTTTTATATGGTTCTCCTGGGCGATGATGTCTTAATCCTTTGTGAAGAAACAGATAATACTTGTTTTTACAACTAGAGTACAAGTCTTAGTTGTTGGGTTCCGCTTTCGCGAAAGCTTAACTAATCAATGTTTTAAGGAATTAGCTTTATCTGATGTATTTAATTCATTAGCTATTTCTTTGAACCCTACTCTTTAAGGCTTTGCTCATTTGGTTCTAATTTATTAGGACTTATAAGAGGGCAAATTTCGACATGTTTGGAAGAGTGGCATGAAATGAAAATTAATTACTCTTCCAACTGGAAATAAATTCTAAAACATTTAGGGCAGGAGATGTTGCCAGACAGTCTTTACAGTTTTGGTAAGTCAGCAAACAGTCTACTAGATCTGTAAACATGTGGAAAAGGAGTCCGATTCCTAGAATGCGAAAAGGCTTGCGTAAAAACAACAGTCCCACATAAAAGACCATAGCATAGTACGAATGTAAAGGGTGGAAATTAATACTGCATCTGTCAGCATCAAAAACCGGAGAGGTGAGAAGGTGGTCCAAATCTACCAGCATCGTTAGAAGTAAAAATAAGTAGGCTTTCTTCCATTCTTTATTAAAAAACACCAAAGCGATTCCCAATGGGAAAACAAGGTGTAAAAAATAATGGAGAAGTGTCTGCATACAGTTGATAAAACCAGTTTCTTATTACAAGAGCTAAATTACTGTTATTCTTGGTGAATAGTGCCATTGCCTTGAAGGTAACGGTTATACTTTTATGCGACTCTTTGTTAGGACGAATCACAATCAACGCATCTTTAAATAGGTAGAAATAAAAAAGACCCTGAAATGAATCAGAGTCTTTCTTGATATAAAATTTTAACGGTTACTAAAAACTGTTAACTTATTTTACTTCTTCAAAGTCTACATCTTCTACATCACTTGTAGAGTCTGAGTCGTCAGAAGTGTCAGCTCCAGCATCTGGGCCAGGTTGTCCACCTTGACCATCAGCTTGTGCTTTGTACATTTCTTCACTTGCAGCTGTCCAAACTTTATTTAGTTTTTCTAGTGCTGGATCGATTACTGCTAAGTCTTTAGACTCATAAGCAGCTTTCAATTCGTTAAGCGCTTCTTCGATAGGAGCTTTTTTGTCAGCAGGTAGCTTCTCGCCAAATTCTTCCAATTGTTGCTCTGTTTGGAAAATCATTTGATCTGCAGCGTTTAACTTATCTACAGTTTCTTTTGCTTTTTTATCAGCATCAGCATTAGCAGTAGCATCTTGCTTCATTTTCTCGATTTCTTCCTCGCTTAGTCCAGAAGAAGCTTCGATACGTACATCTTGTTTCTTTCCAGTCGCTTTATCTTCAGCACTTACTTTTATGATACCGTTAGCATCAATATCAAAGGTTACCTCAATTTGTGGAGTACCTCTTCTTGATGGTGGAATATCTGATAAGTGGAACCTACCGATGGTCTTGTTATCATTTGCCATAGCACGCTCTCCTTGGATCACATGAATCTCAACACTTGGTTGATTATCTGCAGCCGTAGAGAATACTTGAGACTTCTTAGTTGGGATGGTCGTGTTGGACTCAATTAATTTAGTCATCACACCACCCATAGTTTCAATACCTAAGGAAAGTGGAGTAACATCTAGTAAAAGAACGTCTTTTACATCACCTGTTAATACACCACCTTGAATAGCAGCACCTACAGCAACTACCTCATCAGGGTTTACTCCTTTTGATGGTTTCTTACCGAAGAATTTCTCAACAGCTTCCTGTACAGCAGGAATACGAGTAGATCCACCTACAAGAATAATCTCGTCAATGTCTCCAGTAGAAAGGCCAGCGTTTTTCAATGCGGTCTGACATGGAGCGATAGTTCTTTTTACTAAGTCTGAGATCAATTTTTCAAAAGCAGACTTGGTCAATGTTTTTACAAGGTGCTTAGGTCCGCTAGCAGTAGCAGTTACATAAGGCAAGTTGATTTCAGTCTGTGCACTTGAAGAAAGCTCAATTTTAGCTTTTTCTGCAGCTTCTTTAAGACGCTGTAAAGCCATTGGATCTTTTCTAAGATCGATGTCTTCAGCAGCCTTAAACTCATCAGCTAACCAGTCGATAATTTTTTGATCTACATCATCACCACCTAAGTGAGTATCACCATCAGTTGAAAGTACTTCAAAAACTCCATCACCTAATTCTAGGATAGAAACATCATGTGTTCCACCACCAAAATCAAATACTACAATCTTCTGATCGGTATCTTTTTTATCTAATCCGTAAGCTAGTGCAGCAGCAGTAGGCTCATTGATTATACGTTCTACTTTAAGACCTGCGATCTCACCAGCTTCCTTAGTCGCTTGACGTTGAGAATCGTTAAAATAAGCCGGTACAGTAATTACTGCTCCAGTTACTTCGTATCCTAAATAATCTTCAGCGGTTTTCTTCATTTTTTGAAGAATCATTGCGCTTAATTCTTGTGGCGTGTAAAGACGGCCATCGATATCCACGCGTGGAGTATCGTTATCACCTTTTACTACTTTATAAGGTACACGTCCAGCTTCTTTTGTAGACTCGCTGTATTTGTTACCCATAAAACGCTTGATTGAAGCAACTGTTTTTGTTGGATTGGTTACCGCTTGTCTTTTTGCAGGATCACCTACCTTAATCTCACCACCTTCTACAAAGGCGATAACTGA
The DNA here is from genome assembly GCF_002831625.1 of Nonlabens sp. MB-3u-79. Lineage (NCBI taxonomy): Bacteria > Pseudomonadati > Bacteroidota > Flavobacteriia > Flavobacteriales > Flavobacteriaceae > Nonlabens > Nonlabens sp. MB-3u-79. Next base: position 2,309,341 of record NZ_CP025116.1, read on the forward strand.
TGGGGTAGTTCTTTTTCCTTCTGCGTTAGGTATTACTACAGGCTCGCTTCCTTCCATTACAGAAACACAACTGTTAGTCGTACCTAAGTCTATTCCTATTATTTTACTCATTATAAATTATTTTAATTAAGATTCGATTTATTTACATTCTCGTTAAGTCAATGTTTGTGCCATGACAATTCTAATGACATGATGTCATTTTGACTGTCACAATCGTCATGATAGTAGTGTGGTAGACGCCTTTTATAATGGTTTCGCTTTCGCGAAAGCGAGATCAGGACAACCTATTTAGTTTACAGTCTCAACAGGCAGCAAGCAGGTTGACTGCTATCAGCAATTCAAATCTGAGCAGGCGGTAAAATAATTATTATTGCAGGACTCAAAATAAATAAAGTCATAGGTTACCGCACCTCCTGGCGAAATTGCATAGAGTTCTTACAAAAGTTAATGGAATTGATTTTCCTTATCATGCATCTGTTTATGAGGGGATAGCCGAGAAGGAAGAATGCAAATTCATCCTTTGCGGAGCTTTTATTGATGTAAGGACAATAAGATTTCCCAGTTCTTTCGCAACAGATACGAGACTTAATTGTCATTCTGTTGAAGAGCAGAATCGATGACAAGCTTTCTTACTATTAGGTAGAATACTTTTATTTTCTATATGCTTTATGTTTACTTTTACCGAGTTAATTTGGTATAATAATGACACAAAATTCTCCTGCTAAAATTGAAGCCATCAGCGTGTTTGACATGCTTAAAATAGGTGTTGGTCCCTCCAGTTCCCACACCTTAGGTCCGTGGCGTGCGGCGCGTCATTTTTTAGCCAAACTGAAAGACAAAAATAGATTGCAATTGGTGAAATCCATAGAAGTGGACCTTTACGGCTCCTTATCCTTAACGGGTAAAGGACATGCCACAGATCTCGCTTGTATTTTAGGACTCACTAACGCAGATCCAGAGACTTGTGCGATTGATGAAATCCCTGAAATTATAGATTATATAACCAATCAAAAGTTATTGCAACTCGACGGGGTTCATTTGATCTCCTTCGATCCTAAAACACAGATTCATTTCCATCGTAACTTTCTTCCTTTCCATCCCAATGGATTTCGCTTTAAAGCCATCTTAAATGATGAAAAGGTTGTTTTTGAGACTTATTACAGTATAGGAGGTGGTTTTTTTGTGCAAAAAGAGCGTAAAAGATCTGCAAAACAAGTGGCTCTTTTTGAGTGTTTCCCAAGACCTATTGAAAAGGCAAGCGAACTACTGGCTTATTGTGAACGTGATCAAATGTCAGTTTCACAGGTTGTTCTGCAAAATGAAGAATACCTTCGGAGCCCAGAAGAGATCGATGAGCTATTTCGTAAAATTTGGGACGTCATGTTAGACTCTATATATACCGGTTGTCATACAGAAGGAATACTTCCTGGCGGTCTCAACGTACGAAGAAGGGCTTTTGATACCCATGAGCGTTTGCAAAAGGGAACACCTTATACCAATAAAGAAGAGTGGGTAGAAGCCATACGCAATACAGAGGTGAAGTTTAGAGAAATTCTCAAATGGGTTTCTTGTTTTGCCCTTGCTGTTAACGAGGTAAATGCCTCTTTAGGTCGTGTGGTTACCGCACCTACCAATGGAAGTGCCGGAGTAATTCCTGCCGTAATGATGTATTATATGACCATTGAAAATCACGATGCCAACTTTGATGACGTCAAGAAGTTTTTATTGGTTGCAGGGGAAATAGGTGCCCTTTTCAAAAAAGGAGCTACCATCAGTGCTGCAATGGGTGGCTGTCAAGCAGAGATAGGAGTGAGCAGTGCCATGGCTGCTGGCGCATTAACAGAGCTTATGGGTGGCACACCAGCTCAAGTACTTATAGCTAGTGAAATCGCCATGGAACATCACCTAGGATTAACTTGTGATCCTATAGGTGGATTAGTCCAAATCCCTTGTATTGAACGCAATGCGATGGGTGCTATTAAAGCGATCAATGCCTGTGAGATGGCACTAGATACAGATGCTAAAAATGCCAAAGTACCATTAGATAAAGTCATAGAAACTATGTGGCAAACGGCACAAGACATGAATACTAAATATAAAGAAACCAGTGAAGGAGGACTTGCTGTTAATGTGGCACTTTCTGATTGTTGATTTTTTATAAATAGGACACGGATTGTAAAGGATACAGAAGCTTTTTCTTTTAAGGCTATTGTTGTGGTTTCCGCTTTTATTCTTTATTTTGAAATGAATAAAGTTAATACTGCGCTTATTGCAGTGCGAAAGGTTAACTAGTAGTACATTTATACACTAACAAAGCATAATGACAAACGATCAAATCCTCGCTGACCGATTACCGAACATAGAAGAAGCTGATTTCCAAAAACATCCCAAAAGATTTTTAAACAAAAAACTGATCTCCAAAGTGATCTTTTTCTTGCCCTTGCTAGTGGGTGTAGGGGTGTTGTACTTTCTAGTAGAAGATAAAGCTTGGTTGTGGAAAGCAGCACTAGCAGCATGGTTATTCTTGTTCTTAACAACTGTTTTTTTAGCGTACAAAGAGTATTTTGTTAGGGGTTATGTATTGCGAGAACAAGATATTACTTACAAAAAAGGCTGGTTGTTCCACAGTCAAACGACCGTTCCTTTTAATAGAATTCAACATACAGAAATCAAACACGGTCCTATAGATCGCTTGTTTAAACTTTGTGAACTGGACATATTTACAGCCGGTGGAAGCGCCAGTGATTTGAGCATTAGTGGGCTGGACCCTGAAGACGCTGCAAAATTAAAGGACTATATTTCTGGAAAACTGTCGGTACATGCTTGATTTAACTACACCCCAAAGGCAGAGCAAAAAGATCATTCTATTCTACTTGTTCAAGAGTATAAAAGGCTTGATTCTTTACTTTTTGTTTGCCGCTATTGGAACGAAATCCATGGGAGAATATGGCTGGTACATGAACGCCTTTATCGCTTTTATTGCGGTGATGTCACTGCTATCTCCTGTTCTTAAATACCTTTATTTTACCTTTCACATAGAAGATGATGAATTGATTATTCAAAAAGGATTCTTGCAAAAGGAACGAAAAGCAATTCCTTTAGAACGCATTCAGTCTATCAATATCAATCAAAATGTGGTACAACGTATTTTAGGAATTGTTTCTCTAGAGGTAGATACGGCTGGATCCAAAACTAAGGAGTTGGAAATCCCAGGACTAGAGCGATCCTTTGCTAGCCAATTCAAGGAGCTGCTTCAAGAACGCAAAGAGGAGATTGTTGAGGAAGTTAGTGAAGCAACTGCAAATGAGAGAAGTATTTTTAAACATACTTCTGAAGGAGAACAGGAATCCGATACAGAAGAGGGGCATTTAAGCGCTGCGTATGAACACTCCAACAAAACCTTACAAGACAAGACAGAAGTTGCGATTCTCCAATTGAGTATTTTTGATCTTTTAAAAGTAGGAATTACTCAAAATCATTTGAAAAGTGGAGGTCTCGCAATTGGAGTTGCCTTTGGTAGTTGGTACAAAATAAAAGATATAGTAGAACAATATTTTGGAGAATGGCTGCAGCAATTCTCTTTTGAAAATGTTGTTTCAGGAACAAGTATAGGACTTGCCGTTGCCGCTGTGATTTCTTTCTTGTTTTTCTCAGTGGTGATCAGCATGTTATTGGCCATCAATAAATATTGGGATTTTAGTATTGTTAAAAAAGGAACCGATCTCGAAGTGAAAATGGGGCTCTTTAATAAAAATGAAATTAAAATACCACTGAGTAAAGTTCAGATTTTAGAATTCCATTCCAATCCATTGAGAAAACTACTAAACTTTCAGACGGCTCAAATATATCAAGCACAATCTACCGACAACAAGTTGGGCAGTGTTTCTGTACCCGCTTGTAAAGAAGAACATAGGGTTTTACTACAACATTTGATTTTTAAACAACCGGTGGAAGAAACGGAGCAAGAACTTCATTGCAATCCTTTTTCTTATGCTCGATTGGCGTTTTATGTCATTTCTGTAGTTGCAATACCACTAATAGGAGCTGGTGTTTATTTTGAAGCATATGCGGGAATAGGGCTGGTGATCGCTATTTCATTCTTTTTAGTTTTTGCAGCCTTCATGTATGGGAAGAATAGTAAAGTCATTAAAGATGATGATTTTGTGGTTTTTAAGAAAGGATGGATTTTCCCGCAAATCATTATTTCACCAGTTTTTAAAACTCAAGCGGTAGAAAAATGGCGTAGTGTTTTTTTACAACGCAGAAGAGAAGCACACTTTAAACTTCATAGTGCCGCTGGAACACGAGGTCTTAGATACCTGGAGGAAGTTGCCATAAATAAATTGATCAACACGATCAATAATGAAGTGATTGGTAGTGAAGAGAAATGGATGTAGCTCGTTGATCACATTCTTAAATGAGCTTTTATAGGGTTTCTTTATTCAATAAGCTGGAACTATCTCGCTTTCGCGAAAGCGAAATAATTAAAAATTTGCTACACCTGATTCCATTAATCGCCAATAAAGCATAGCTGCTTCAAACTTTCACATTTATTAAACACTTTAAATTCTTTAGGCGGGATCAAGTGTTATACATTTGTATCGCACACGATATAAATAAAAGATGAATAAGCAAGACCAATTAAAATTGAGCAGTCAGGTTTGTTTTCCGATCTATTCGGTTTCTAGATTATTGACTAAATCATACAAGCCTTATTTAGATAAAATGGGGATTACATATCCTCAATATTTGGTGCTGTTGGTACTTTGGGAAAATGATGAAGTGACCGTCAATCAAATCACTGATAAATTACTCTTAAATACCAATACGGTATCACCGTTATTAAAACGAATGCAGCAGTCTCATCTTATCGAACGACATCGTTGCACGAATGATGAACGTCGTGTGATTATTCAACTCACTGACAAAGGAAAAGAACTTAAAAAAGAAGCGATTCCTATACCTGAAAAATTATTACAAACCTTGCTCACAGCAAATATAGAATTACCAGATATCATTAATTTAAAGGAATTATTGGAAGAATGGATTGGAATACTGGGAGAACAAAAACAAAAACAATAAAAGAAATGGAATTATTAGAAAGATTAGAGTGGCGCTACGCGGCAAAAGCTATGAGTGGAGAAAAAGTGCCACAAGAGAAAATAGATAACATACTAGAGGCGGCAAGACTTGCAGCAACATCTAGTGGATTACAACCTTTTGAAATTTATGTGGTAACCAACCAAGAAGTTAAAGAGAAAATTAGGCCTGTAGCTTGGAATCAGTCCACCGTAACCGATTGTTCTCATTTATTAGTTTTTGCAGCTTGGGATACCTACACAGCAGACCGTATCAATTACATGTTTGATTTAACCAATACAAAACGTGGTTTTAAAAATGAAGGATGGGAAAATTACCGCCAGCAACTTTTAAGCACTTACCCACAACAAGATGCTGAGGTAAACTTTAATCATGCGGCCAAACAGGCTTATATCGCTTTTTCACATGCCTTAATTGCTGCTGCTTTTGAAGAAGTAGATGCCACACCTATGGAAGGCTTTGATGCAGACGCCGTTGATGAGATTTTAGGATTGAGAGCAAAAGGCTTAAGATCTACAGTATTACTTCCTATAGGTTATAGAAAGCCATCAGAAGACTGGTTGGTCAACTTAGAAAAGGTAAGAAAGAGTACCGAAGAGATGGTTACCAACATAGACTAATCTAACAAAATAAGCTATTGAAAAAATTAAAATATACAGTTATTGTACTTGCCTTGTTTGCAGCAATAGGTTGTAAAGATCAAAACGAAAAGGCAACTAGTGCCGATTTAAATAATAGTAATAATCTTAAAAAAGAAAACAATATGAAAGTTTTATTTGTATTAACATCACACGATCAACTAGGAGACACTGGTAAAAAAACAGGATTTTGGGTAGAAGAATTCGCAGGCCCATACTACACCTTAAAAGATAAAGGTGTTGAAATTACATTAGCAACGCCTAAAGGTGGAAAAGCACCTATAGATCCAAGTAGTGATTCTCCAGATGCAGCAACAGAATTTACCAAGAGATTTGATAAAGACGAAGAAGCTCAAGAGCTCATCAATACCACACATCAACTAGCAGATGTCAATGCTGCAGATTATGACGCGGTATTTTATCCTGGTGGACACGGACCTTTATGGGATCTTGCTAACGACGCAACATCTATCAAGTTGATCGAAACTTTTAACAGTCAAGAAAAACCAGTAGGCTTTGTATGTCACGCTCCAGCAGCATTGAAAAGTGTTAAAGGAACTGATGGCAATCCATTAGTGAAAGGAAAGAAAGTAACTGGATTTACCAACACAGAAGAAGAAGCGGTGCAACTTACTGATGTAGTGCCATTTCTAGTAGAAGACATGCTTAAAGAAAACGGCGGTATTTATTCTAAAGGCGCTGACTGGTCAGCTTACGCATTACAAGACGGTAATTTGATCACAGGGCAAAATCCTGCCTCCTCGGTATTGGTAGCAGAAAAACTATTTGCTGCGATCAAATAATTGTATTTGAAAAGGAATAAAAAAGCCCAAACCTTTATGGTTTGGGCTTTTTTTATGCGAAAAATTTATTCCCCAAATGATTTAGAAAATCAAACTTTGCCTGTTCTTTTACTCCCGCTGCTGATGAATTTGGTACATCAACTAGATTGCCAAAGAATTTCAGTTGCTATAGAAAGCCAGACTTTAAATTTTCTATGTCAAGTTTGTTAGGTCAAAGCTTCAAAAAGGAAGCAGTGGACCCATGCCTTACTATTGTAGGATTATATACTACTTTAGTAAAAAAACAGAACCCTTACTATGAAGAATAAGAACTTGATTCCCATAACATTTATAGGTGTACTGATTCTTTTATTTTCGGTAAGCTGTGGGACAAAAAATACGGGTAATCAAGAAAGCTTACCAACCTCTGTTGCCTGTTCATCCAGTTCAGAAAATGCTGCTACGCTGTCTATACCTGATGGCACATTTGAAGCAAAAAAAGCCACCGCACCAATACAAATTGATGGGTGTAGCAAAGAGGCTATTTGGGCTGACTTAGATTGGTATGGTTTGAACTATGTTTGGATGGGTGAACCTGTGGATGAGAATGATTATAACGGACGCTTCAAATTGGCTTGGGACGCTGAGTATTTATATGTATTGGTAGAAGTAGTGGATGAATATTTAAACCCAACACTTAAAAATGGTATAGAAAACTATTGGAAAGGGGATTATGTAGAGGTATTTATTGACGAAGATCAATCCGGCGGAAATCATAAATTCAATCACCAAGCTTTTGCATATCATGTCTCTACTGAAGGACATGCTATTGATAAAAGCACCTCAGAAGAAACTATTTTTTTAGATGAGCATATACAAGTTGCTAGGTCGCAAGAGGCTAACAAGCATATTTGGGAAATGGCCATCCGACTTTACGATCAAAGTTTTGATGAGAATTCATCCAAAAATATACCAGTTCCAATTTTAAAAAATAAACGCATCGGCTTTTCCATAGGCTATGGAGATAATGACGGCAATAACAGCAGAGAAAATTTTATGGGCTCCAAGAAGAATCACGGAGTCACTAATGATGAAGGCTACATCAATGCTGATGTTTTTGGTAGTGTATTGTTTGTAGAGTAAGCATTGTATCATTTTAAAACGTCTCCTATAATAAAGCCACTTCAATTTGAAGTGGCTTTATAGTTATAATGGAAAGAAAGTCATGGTTCCTGAATATTGGAGTGCAGCTTATGATTGCCTACTCCTTATTCCACACCATTAATTTATCGGTGACCTACCATGTCTTCTGGTTTTACCCATTCGTCAAATTCTTCTGAAGTAACGTATTCTAAGGCTAGTGCAGCTGCTTTAAGTGTGGTGCCTTCTTCATGTGCTTTATTTGCTATTTCGGCAGCTTTATAATAGCCTATTTTGGTATTTAAGGCGGTTACCAGCATTAAAGAGTTGTCGAGTAAGGATTTGATAGTCGCCTTGTTAGGCTCAATTCCTACCGCACAATTCTCGTCAAAACTTCTACAAGCGTCGCCTATCAACTGCGCACTTTCTAGCACAGCTGCAGCCATAACTGGCTTAAATACGTTGAGTTCAAAATGTCCTTGCATACCACCTACCGTAACTGTTGTGTCATTACCTATCACGCGAGCACATACCATAGTAATGGCTTCTGCTTGCGTAGGATTTACTTTTCCGGGCATGATAGAACTTCCAGGCTCATTTGCTGGAATGATCAATTCACCTATACCGCTGCGGGGACCACTAGCGAGCATTCTAATATCGTGAGTGATTTTATTTAAGGAAACAGCTACTTGCTTTAAGGCACCATGAGTTTCTACTAGAGCATCGTGAGCCGCCAAAGCTTCAAATTTATTATCGGCTGTTTTAAAAGGCAATTCGGTAAACTGTGCGATATACTCTGCTACTTTTACATCATAACCTTTAGGCGTATTGAGTCCAGTTCCTACGGCAGTTCCTCCCAGAGCCAGCTGGCTTAAGTGAGCTAGCGTATTTTCTAAAGCGATGATTCCAAAATCCAGTTGGGATACATAACCAGAGAATTCTTGTCCTAAAGTGAGAGGTGTTGCATCCATCAAATGTGTGCGACCTATTTTTACAACATCTGTAAATTCAACAGACTTATTATGCAGTGTATTGCGTAATTGTTTAATCCCTGGAATGGTGTTTTCTACTACTTTTTTATAACAAGCAATATGCATTCCTGTAGGAAAGGTATCGTTAGAAGATTGTGATTTATTCACGTCATCATTAGGCTGTATGGTCTTTTCACCTTCACCTACTGTTTTACCAGCGAGTTGCTGCGCACGGTTGGCGATTACCTCATTCACATTCATATTAGACTGCGTTCCAGAGCCTGTTTGCCAGATCACCAATGGAAATTGGTCATCGTGTTTTCCTTCTAATATTTCATCACAAACTTGAGCAATTAAGTCGCGTTTTTCTTCTACAAGAACTCCTAGATCACAGTTAGTATACGCAGCAGCTTTCTTTAAATAGGCAAATCCATAAATGATTTCTAGCGGCATACTAGCAGGTGCTCCTATTTTGAAATTCATACGGGAGCGCTGTGTTTGTGCACCCCAAAGCTTATCTGCTGGAACTTCTACGTTCCCCATCGTATCTTTTTCTATTCTGTATTCCATGTGGTTGAATTTTTAACAAATATAAAACCTGCAGTTTGTTTAATCGTCTGATTATAGATAATTATAACAAGATAGGATAGAGGTGTCGCCAGATACAGCAGGAGGTTATCCTTGGGTAGCTCAAGACGAAAGCAGGATTTTGAAAAGAAATTCTACGGAGTTACAGATGATTAAGACGTGAACTGGTCTTATAAACAGTTTTTTGTTAATAAATGCCTCCCAGTCTTTGAATTTTTAAGTTGTAGTCTCTATCTTTGCAATCAAATATAGATAGACAATGTTCGATTTTGATCAATACTTAGGCTTTTTAGCATTTTTAGGAATTCTAACATTAGGATTTTGGCTAATGATTTTCTTGACTGCTATCATTCCATACTGGATAACAGGTTCATTATTAGAAAAAAGAAAATTAAAGCAACAAGCAAAGCTTAAAAAGCAAGAAGCAAACAGTTCTTTATAAGGAATTGAGATACCATATTTTAAAAACCGTCTAGCGCTGCTAGACGGTTTTTTTATGGCTTCATTTTAGAAAAAAAATACATTGGTTTTTTGCTGTTTGGCTTGTTGGTGATGATCTACTTTCCAAAAAGCACGAGTTTTTAAAGAATAACTCGATTGAAAAATGACTAGTCACAACCATCATAAGTGCTTCTACTGTAGGAGGAGAATTTGCCACAAGGGTTATTGAAGGAATGTTTTTAGGCTGAGAGGCAACAATAATAAGTACGAGTGCTTTCAAATAGGAAGAGCATAATTGTTGACGCTTTTTGTTTACTAGAGACTTTCTAGGAAAAGCAATATGTATTATTTCAAATGACTTAAAAGAGACGTAAGCAATGCCAAGTTCCTTTTATTTTCAGAATATCATATAAATAATGCTAAGAGTTCTTAACAAAGCATTGCTAAATGCTGTTTTAAAGAGAGCTTTTTTTATTTTCTGTTGTGAGCCTTGTCTCAAGATTTTATATTTACACTTTAGAATTTTAAAGTATAGCAATGGGTAGAGCATTTGAATTCCGCAAGGCGCGTAAAATGAAACGATGGAGTGCCATGTCTAAGGCCTTTACAAGAATAGGTAAAGACATAGTCATAGCAGTAAAAGAAGGTGGACCAGATCCTGATGTCAACTCTAGATTAAGAGCGGTCATACAAAATGCCAAGGCGGTCAATATGCCTAAAGTAAATGTGGAGCGCGCTATTAAAAAAGCAACCGATAAGGATACGGCCAACTATGAAACCGTTCTTTTTGAAGGGTATGCACCTCATGGTATTGCAGTTCTTGTAGAAACCTCTACAGATAATAACAATAGAACGGTAGCAAACGTGCGCAGTTATTTTAATAAATGCGATGGTAATTTAGGCACCTCTGGATCGGTAGAATTTATGTTTGATCATAAATGTCATTTTAGAATCCCTGCAGGCGAATTAGATTTAGAAGAGCTGGAATTGGAATTGATAGATTTTGGTGCTGAAGAGTTGTTCTTTGATGAAAAAGATGAAGAAGATAACAATTCTGTAGACGGGATCATGATTTATGCAGAATTTCAAAATTATGGAGCTTTGCAAAAAGCACTAGAAGAGATGAATATCGAGATCTTAAGTTCAGATTTTGAATATATTCCTACCATTCAAAAGGAAGTAACAGCAGAGCAAAAAGAGGACATCGATAAATTATTAGAGAAGTTAGATGATGATGATGATGTAAATAATGTTTACACCACTATAAAAGAAGAAGAGGAAGAGGAGTAACTAAAGATGTTGCTGCTTTTTCTGTATCAAGAGGTGTAGCATTTTTGATTTATTTGGAAATCACTTACATGTGATCATAAATGGAATTCATTAAACGGCAATTATGTAAAAGCCAATTAAAAACGAATATTAACATGGTAAAAGCAAAATATCAAAGCGTACTGGATTTAGGAGAAAAATTAAACATCCAAAACGAAGACATACAGGTAAATGGAGATACATTAGAAATAAGGGGTACCGCTGCGACTCCCTATCATAAAAATTTATTGTGGGATGAAATCAAAAAAGCAGGGGGAGATAACCCATCAGATCTAATGGCAGATATTAAAGTTGCTGATGATTCCATCTATGCAAAGCACACGGTAATAAGTGGAGAGTCTTTAAGTCTTATTGCAAAGCATTATTTTAAAGACCCAATGAATTACAAGCAAATTTTTGCAGCCAATATCGATATATTGAAAAATCCAGATTTGATAGATCCAGGTCAGGTATTAGTAATTCCTAATTTGTAATCATCAACCTATTTAAAACAAAAAGCCTCGCAATTTGCGAGGCTTTTTGTTTTTTAGTGCGACTGACTTTCATAATTGCTTTTATCTTCTAAAAAGATCATTGTTTACCTCTTTAAGAGGTAATTGAGAAGTGTCTATTAAATAGGAGTCAACATGATGCGCTGCCTCCCGACCTTCAGAAATCGTCCAAATGATCAAGGACTGACCGCGTTGCACATCTTCAGTTTTACCATCAGCGCTTACTATACATTGATGTTTAAAATATGGAAGGCTTAGCCCTTGTTTGTTAATCAAAGCTGCTTTAGTGATATGGAATCAATGACAAGTAATGTTTATTTTATATGGTAAAAACCTATCACTAGCTGTTTATTTATTAGTAAACGGTCTACTTGGTTGCTTTTAAGACTAAAAAAGCTAGGTCAAACAAGTGGCTTTTTTTAGGATTTAACTTATTTAGGATCACCGTATGTAACTCTTGTCGTTTTTAAGAGCAAGAAGGCGGTAAGCAATTCCATATAAGAAGGTTCAGCGCTGGAAGGTGTTCAGTAGAGCTTTCTCTTTGGCGTTGAAGAATGTTAAGGGGCTGGAACAACATTAAAAGCCACTAATTTTTTGTTAGTGGCTTTTTATTAACTCATAGCTTTGTAAAGACGGCGAAGCGTTTAAAAAAAAAATAGGATCTTCTACTATGAATACTGTAATAACAACGGTGCTATTTAAACATATCCATTCCTGGGATATTTGGCATTCCATTTTTAGCAACGGCAGCAACTTCTGTATCGTAAATCCCTTCGGCTTTAGAAAGGGCATTGTTGGTTACGAGCACTAGATAATCTTCTAATTGTTCTTGGTCCTCCAAAAGTTCTTTTGCAATGGCGATGTTTTTAATTTTTCGGCTTGCTGTAACAGTCACTTTTAACAGTCCATCGCTAGATTGCTCATCTATCAATACCGTATCCATTCTCTTTTTAGTTTCTTCTACTTTTTGTTGGGTTTCTTTGAGTTTACCCATCATATCTCCGAACATAATTTTTATTTTTTATATGTATTGTTGTAAAGTGCTTGTGGTTATTCCGCTTTCGCGAAAGCGAGAACAAAATTAACTATATCACAACGATAGTAACAAATGGATTGCAATTTTATATCTTGCGGCGCTTTTAAATTTAAAGAATTCTATGGCTCATCAAGCTCCTATTGCAAAGAAATTAACACACGTTCATGATATGCATGGGCATCAAAGAATTGATAATTACCATTGGATGACAGAGCGTGATGCTCCAGAAGTTATTGATTATTTAAAAAAAGAAAATGAGTATTACGATGCAAGTACTCAGCATACAGACACTTTAAAAGAAGATCTTTTTAAGGAAATCAAGTCTCGCATTAAGGAAGATGATGAGTCTGTTCCTTACCTGTTAAATGGTTACTGGTACATCAGTAAAATGGAAACAGGTGAGAGTTACCCTTATTTTTACAGACGTAAAGACGGCAGTGAGGAGAAAGAATTGCTATTTAATGTCAATGAGATGGCGATAGGGCATGATTTTTATAAGCTTACTTCTTTAAATATATCACCAGATAATAAGCTGGTTGCCTATGCTGTGGATACTAAAGGTAGAAGAGAATACACGATATATATAAAAAATCTAGAAACGGGTGAAATCTTTAAAAATAATTTAGAATTCACTGCTGGAGAATCTGTATGGGCAAACGATAATAAAACACTCTTTTTTACTCGTAAAGATCAACAAACCCTACGGGCTAATAAAATTTTTAAATACGAAATAGGTCAGCCGGCTTCATCTAATCAGATGATCTTTGAGGAGAAAGACGAAATCTTTAATTGCTTTGTTTACAAGACCATGTCAGAGCGTTTTATCATGATTAAATCTTCTGCCACTTTATCTGATGAAGTACGTTATATAGACGCAGATTTACCAGACAGTGACTTTAAGATGGTTCAAGAACGTCAGCAAAAATTGGAATACAGCGTGTCTCATTATCAAGATAGTTTTTATATCATGACCAATAAAGACGAGGCCACTAATTTTAAAATCATGAGAACTCTCATAGCAACTCCAGAAATGGAAAACTGGGAGGATTTTATTGCTCATGATCCAGACGTGTTACTAGAAGATTTTGACCTTTTTGAGAAATATTTTGTTGTTTCCGATCGTTTTAACGGCTTGAATCGCATAAGAATCAAGGCTTGGGACCATACGGTAGATTATTTTTTACCATTTGATAATGAGACGTATACGGCTTTTACTAGTGCTAATTTTCAATTCAAGACCAATAAATTACGCTACAACTATAACTCGATGACCATGCCGCCATCGGTTATAGAGTTTGATATGGAAACTAGAGAAGAGGTGATCTTAAAAACGCAATCTATTGAGGATCCTAGTTTTGACCCAGAAAACTATATTTCTGAACGTGTATGGGCAACAGCTGCAGACGGTATGAAGGTGCCTATAAGCTTGGTTTATAAGAGGGATATGAAAAAACCTGAAGGGAATCCGTTGTTGCAATATGGCTATGGAAGTTATGGGAGCACTATTGATCCTTACTTTTCTATTTCTAGATTGAGTTTGCTGGACCGTGGATTTATTTTTGCCATTGCACATGTCAGAGGTGGGGAATACTTAGGTAGGCAATGGTATGAAGGAGGAAAAATGTTTGAAAAGCGCAATACATTTACCGACTTTATAGCCTGTAGTGAATATTTAATTAAAGAAAAGTATACTTCATCCAACCACTTGTATGCTTCTGGAGGTAGTGCTGGCGGATTATTAATGGGGGCAATCATAAATATGGCTCCTCACTTATATAATGGGGTTTTAAGTGCTGTTCCTTTTGTAGATGTGGTAACGACCATGCTGGATGATAGCATACCACTTACCACAGGAGAATATGATGAATGGGGAAATCCCAACACAAAAGAGAGTTATGATTATATGTTGAGTTACTCCCCTTACGATCAAGTAATTGCTCAGAATTACCCGCATATTCTAGTGACAACGGGTTATCACGATTCTCAAGTACAGTATTGGGAGCCCGCAAAATGGGTAGCTAAGTTGAGAGAATTTAAAAAAGGCTCTAGTTTAGTACTATTTAAGACGGACCTTTCTAGCGGCCATAGTGGTGCTTCTGGAAGATATGAGGCCCTAAAAGAAGTAGCTATAGATTTCGCCTTTCTCTTAGACCTTGAAAATATCAGCAACTAGTTTTTTTTTATGTAAATTTGCCAAGTTTTGTGCAAAAAAAAAGTGATGCACACAGGAACATTTTTAGTTGCTATCAGCTTTTTCAATATTTAAAGTAACACTAAAGGTTCCAAGCAAAAACCAACATATGAGCGACAACATTAAAGCGTACAATAATGTACTGGAATTAATAGGAGAAACACCTTTAATAAAACTTTCTAAATCAGTAGAGACGTTTCCAGGTAATTATTATGCTAAAGTAGAGGCTTTTAATCCAGGGCATTCTTCAAAAGATCGTATAGCCCTTCATATCATTGAAGAGGCAGAACGCAAAGGAATTCTTAAGGCTGGCGATACTATAATAGAGACTACTTCTGGAAATACCGGCTTTAGCATTGCAATGGTAAGCCGTATCAAAGGTTACGACTGTATTCTTGCAGTAAGTTCAAAATCCAGTGCAGATAAAATAGACATGTTAAAGTCTATGGGAGCAAAGGTTTATGTTTGTCCTGCAAACGTAAGTGCTGATGATCCACGCAGTTATTATGAAGTAGCAAAACGTCTTCACAGTGAAATCAAGAACAGTATTTATATCAACCAGTATTTTAACGACTTGAATAAAGAGGCTCACTATTTATCTACTGGTCCTGAAATCTGGAATCAAACCGCTGGTGAAATCACACATTTAGTTGCTTGTAGTGGAACTGGAGGAACTATTTCAGGTATTGCTCGATTCTTAAAAGAGCAAAATCCAAAGGTTAAAATTCTCGGGGTAGATGCCTATGGTAGCGTTCTTAAGAAATATCATGAGACTCAAGAATTTGATAAAAATGAGATCTATCCTTACCGTATAGAGGGATTGGGTAAAAACTTGATTCCTACCGCGACAGATTTTGATTTGATCGATAGTTTTACCAAGGTAAAGGATGAAGATGCTGCACATACCGCACGTCAAATTTCACAAACAGAAGGTTTATTTGCAGGTTATACCTGTGGAGCAGCAATGCAAGCGGTAAAACAACTAGTTGCTGCTGGGGAGTTTGATAAAAACTCTAAAGTGGTTGTTATTTTTCCAGACCATGGTTCCCGCTATATGAGTAAGATTTATAACGATGAGTGGATGCAGGATCAAGGTTTTTTTGATTCAAAATCTACAGCTACCCAACAACATATAGAATATATTAAGTAGGTTAGACGAATATTTAACATTATATAAACCGCTGTGTCACAGAAATATAGCGGTTTTTTTATACTGCTTTCGGGAAAGTAATATTCTTAATAACTCCTAACCACCTATTTATCAACAGATTATTGTTACCAACTTGTTTATCATGTATACATAGTTAATAAACAAATTGTGATTAGAATTGTATCTTTGTGCAATTATAACATTCCTATGAAAGATTTATTTGATAAAATTTATAAAGACAAAGGGCCGCTAGGTAAGTGGGCCAGTGTAGCTGAAGGATATTTTGTATTTCCAAAGCTAGAAGGACCTATCTCAAACAGGATGCAATTTAACGGTAGAGAAGTGATTACCTGGAGTGTCAATGACTACTTAGGCCTTGCAAATCATCCTGAGGTAAGAAAGGTAGATGCTGAGGCTGGAGTTCAATTTGGTAGTGCATATCCTATGGGAGCACGTATGATGAGCGGTCATACAGACTTACACGAACAACTTCAAAATGAGTTGGCAGAATTTGTCAATAAAGAAGCTTCTTATTTATTAAACTTCGGTTATCAAGGATGTATGTCTACAGTAGATGCCTTGGTTTCTAAAGATGACGTCATTGTTTACGATGTAGATGCACATGCTTGTATTATTGATGGTGTTCGTTTGCACCAAGGTAAGCGTTTTACCTACAAACATAACGATCTAGAAAGTATAGAAAAAAACTTACAACGTGCCACTAAAATAGCAGAACAAACTGGAGGAGGAATTCTATTAATTTCTGAAGGTGTTTTTGGAATGCGTGGTGAGCAAGGAAAATTAAAAGAAATAGTTGCTTTTAAGAAAAAGTACAATTTCCGTCTTTTTGTAGATGATGCACATGGTTTCGGTACATTAGGTAAAACTGGTGCTGGAGCAGGTGAGGAGCAAGGTGTACAAGATGATATTGATGTTTACTTTGCCACATTTGCAAAATCTCTTGCTAGTACAGGAGCTTTTATAGCAGCTGACAAAGAAATAATAGATTATTTAAAGTACAATTTACGTTCTCAAATGTTTGCAAAATCACTGCAATCACAATTAGTAGTAGGTGCTTTAAAACGTCTTGATATGTTGCGTACCATGCCCGAGCTTAGGGAAAAGCTTTGGGAAAACGTAAACGCATTACAAAACGGTTTAAAAGATCGTGGCTTTGATATAGGTACAACAAAATCTTGTGTAACCCCAGTGTATTTGAAAGGAAGTATCCCAGAAGCGATGGCGCTAGTAAAAGACTTGCGTGAGAACTTTGGTGTATTTTGTTCTATTGTTGTGTATCCTGTAATACCTAAAGGTCTAATCCTATTAAGATTGATTCCTACAGCTTCTCATACAATGGAAGATATAGAGGAGACATTAACCGCATTTGAAGGAATTCGGGAACGATTAGATAGTGGCGTTTATAAAAGATTAAGCGCTAGTGTAGCTGCTGCTTTTGCATAAGCCGATCACTGATTACTTATATAAATGATTAAAGAAAGCTCTGTTTTTACGGAGCTTTTTTATGTAAAATAGTAATGTCATTATTCTTTAGGTAACCTGTCCTGAGCTTATTGAAGTAAGTGACTTATATTCCTGGATTTATTGAGCTAATTTATAAAGTGATGCTTGCTGCATGACACTTATGGGATAACTGCTGACTTGGTATCCTGCGGCCTCCCCTGTTTCTTCTTTATTCTTTAGCACCGACATGGTGATCATAAAATCCATGTGGTCTTTGTAAAAAACTTCGCTGTTCTGTAATAAATTACCAGCGACTTCATAAGTGCTGAATAAGGTGTTTTTAGAATAGGCTAGCGGAAGTAAAATGCCATTATTCTCATCCAGTTCATAAATATTAGGGTTTCCTGTCTGGATCAAGGTGTAGGCTCTTTCAGATCTTTCAGCTCCGTAGTATATTTTATAATCGTATTTAAAAGAATCAGATGTGGCGAGTAGATGGAACTCCATAGGAATGATTTCAACGCCATTGCTTGTAGTGTTCACTAGGTCTCCTTTATATATGCCTAAAAAGTCGTCTGGAAAGACAAGCTCTTTTTCAATCGCTTCAACAATAGACTCTGGGCTACTAGAAGGTTCTTTAGGCGGGGTTTTACAGTTTACTAAGAGCAGGAGAAGGGCAATTATGGTCCATTGTTTCATACTTCAAAAATAGAAATTTATCTGGTTTGCTTGTCATTGAATTTTAACTAATTCTCTAAAATAAGAAATCCCAAGTTGTCAAAGATGACACCTTAGGATTTCCAACTAACCAACCAAAATACTATTTGAAAATTACTCTTAATAACTTTATAATCAACTATATGCAATACCTATGCCAAACTATTATGCGCGCATAATAAATAACAGTAGATGTGTTTTTATTTTATCCATACGCTGTAGCTTTGTTCTGTTTTACCAGAAATCTTTAAGATATATCATACAAATATGAAGGCAGCCTTATGTTTTGGAGTAGATAAATGAGGTGTAATGAGGTTTGTAATAGTGAATCGTATTATGTTAAATACTGATTACCAAGGGTTAATAAATGTTTTTATACTAAGTCATGAAGGGCATTTCATTTTAAGTTACACTTGTTGAAGCAACTAAGTCAATTAGGGAGTTGTAATTGCCGCAGTAGGAGTTGAGTAGGTCAGTTTGATGACACTCTGACATTAATTTTTATAGGAGTACTTGTCACTAAGTAAAGCTTAGAGTTTTGAAGTTCAGTTGATTTACTAAGATATTCCTTTGTAAATATGTATTGAAGCGGTCCATTAAATGCTGCATATATTATTAAGCGTGTCCTCTCCCTTTTCTGTTTTTGAGAGTATTTCAATGAAAATTACAGTACTATCGAAATTTGTAAAAGATAATCCTCTGTCGTATTAGCCTGTTTTGTTATAGATCTAGGCATCTTTTTATTATTGTTAACTACTAAGAATAGAAATTATTGTTAACTACTAAGAATAGAAAAGAAGACTAAGAATTCACAGCA
The DNA here is from genome assembly GCF_002831625.1 of Nonlabens sp. MB-3u-79. Classification (NCBI taxonomy): domain Bacteria; kingdom Pseudomonadati; phylum Bacteroidota; class Flavobacteriia; order Flavobacteriales; family Flavobacteriaceae; genus Nonlabens; species Nonlabens sp. MB-3u-79. The sequence goes on from NZ_CP025116.1 coordinate 2,328,196, forward strand.
AGATAAACTCCATTTAGATCCACTTTTTCCATTTAAAAATAATAATCAAACTTATAAAAATAACTATGTTCAACATCCAGAAATATTGATAACCATGTTCCCAAGTCAATTCTGGAATGTGTTCAAAATTCATCCCGTAAATTCCTGCCACAAATGTCATTGGAATAAATATCGAAGACACTATAGTGAGCACTTGCATGATCTGGTTCATTTTGTGACTGACACTAGAAAGGTACATGTCACGTAATCCAGCGTTGATCTCTCGGTAAGATTCTACCGTTTCAATGATTTGAATACAGTGGTCGTAAGCGTCTTGTAGATACGCATGAGTGCGGGTATCAATAAGATTACTATCTTCTTTTATGAGTCTAGATATCGATTCTCTTAATGGAAAAATAGCTCGGCGTAATTTTAATAACATCCTTTTGTTTTTCTGTGCTTTGTTTAAAGAATCCCTCTGAGGGTCTTCAAAGACTTCATCTTCCAATAAGTCTAGATAATCGCCTATTTGCTCAACGGCAATAAAATAATGATCTATAATACTATCAATTAGGGCATAGAATAGGTAATCACTTTTTACAGATCTAATACGACCACGGCTATTTTCTATACGTTCTCTAATGTTTTCAAAGACATCTCCAGTTTTTTCTTGAAAAGTGATGACAGCATCTTCTGTAAGGATAATACTCACTTGTTCCTCCGAGAGTTCATGATTGACTGCATCATAAGAAATCATTTTGATACATTGATAAATGTAATCACCGTAGAATTCAGTTTTGGGACGTTGGGTGGTGTTTGCTATGTCTTCCAGAAGTAAGTGGTGTAAATGGAATTTACTTCCTATTTTTTCCAATAAATCAATATCATGTACACCATCAATATTGAACCAGTTGACGCGATCTTCTTTCAACTGATCTAAAAAGATACCATCTTGTTTAGAAAAATGAGTTTCATCATACAGAATGGTTTCTGCGGTAACAACACCGGTTCTATCTTCTCCTACGTAAGAAATTGTTCCAGGTGGCTGGAACACGTTATTTCTGGACTTAGGAGCCGCCTTACGGCGCAATCTCAAATTAGGTTTTTTCATGAATTTATTGATAAGAATTCAATCTAGATCAAATGTATGAAGTTTAAGTTGAACTATTTATGCTTATTGGGTAACTGCGACACCTTTATAGAATAAAGAGGCACCCCTTCTTACTTTAATTTTTCTGCGATGTATGGAGCAGTATAACAGTTTTTCACTTGAGCCACCTCTTCTGGAGTACCGCTAGCTACTAACTGACCACCAGCATCTCCACCTTCAGGTCCGAGATCAATAACGTAATCGGCACATTTTACCAAGTCCATATTGTGTTCTATAACAATCACTGAATGTCCTTTATCAATAAGTGCATTGAAACTATCCAGTAATTTATTAATGTCATGAAAGTGCAACCCAGTAGTAGGCTCGTCAAATATGAATAAGGTCTTATCAGACGTTATTCCTTTTACTAAAAAGCTAGCGAGTTTGATACGTTGTGCTTCACCGCCTGAAAGGGTAGAAGAGCTTTGTCCTAATGTTACATACCCCAAACCTACGTCCTGAAGCGGTTGTAATTTTCTTGTAATTTTTGCTTCCTTGTTAGTGTCAAAAAATGCGATGGCATCATTGATGGTCAGGTTCAAAATATCATCGATGTTTTTATCGTGAAATTTCACTTCTAAGATTTCCTTTTTAAAACGTTTTCCATTACAAGTTTCACATTGCAAAGTCACATCTGCCATGAATTGCATCTCGATAGTTACCTCTCCATCTCCTTTACAAGTCTCACACCTACCTCCATCTACATTAAAAGAAAAGTGTTTGGGTTTATAGTTTCTAATTTTTGAGACTTTTTCATTAGCAAATAGGTTACGAATGTCGTCATAAGCTTTGATGTAGGTCACAGGATTGGATCTTGAACTACGACCTATCGGATTTTGATCAATAAACTCTACTGTTTTTACATTTTCAAACTTTCCTTTTACTTCAGTAAACTGTCCTGCTTTTTTTCCATAGCCACCCAACTTTTTCAAGAGGGCAGGATATAAAATCTGCTTTACTAAAGTTGATTTTCCACTACCTGAAACCCCGGTAACCATGGTCAGAACACCTAGAGGGAAACGCACGTCTATATTCTTAAGATTGTTCTGTCTTGCGCCTATAACGTCTATATAATATTTGTGTGATCTGCGCTTTCGCGGAAGCGGAATTTCCATAGACCCATTCAGATACATAGCGGTAAGGCTGTCTGATTTCAAGATTTCAGCAAGTGTTCCGGCGGCAACCACTTCACCTCCATGAGTTCCTGCTTCTGGACCTATATCGATTATCTGATCAGCCGCTTGCATGATTTCTTCATCATGTTCTACAACGATCACAGTATTTCCTAAATCGCGTAGATTTTTGAGTACTTTGATCAAACGCTTCGTATCTCGCGGATGCAATCCTATACTAGGCTCGTCTAGAATATACATACTACCTACTAGGCTACTTCCCAGAGAGGTTGCTAGATTGATACGTTGCGACTCTCCACCAGAAAGACTGTTGGATTTGCGATTCAATGTCAAATAATCTAAGCCTACGTCAGATAAGAAAATGAGCCTGTTATTGATTTCAATAAGCAGTCTTTTAGCTATTTGTTGATCGTGTTCACTGAGTTTTAGATTTTCAAAAAAGACCGTCAGTTCTTTGATAGGCAAGGTAACCAGATCTGTGATTGTGGTTTCGGCTATTTTAACATAGTTGGTTTCCTTTCTCAATCTTGCACCATTACAATTGCTGCACTTCGTTTTACCGCGGTACCTAGAAAGCATCACGCGATTTTGAATTTTATAAGCTTTCGCCTCGAGCTCATCAAAAAAGGAATGAATACCGTCAAAATATTTATTCCCGTCCCAAACCAGCTGTTTTTGCTTCACTGTTAATTCAAACCAAGGTCTGTGAATGGGAAAATCAAACTTGTCAGCGTTCTTTATAAGTTGGTTGTTATAATAAGACATGCTCTCGCCACGCCAAGGAAAAACCGCCTGTTCATAAACAGATAATGCGGTGTTAGGAATAACTAATTCGTCATCTATACCTATGACGTCACCGTAACCTTCACATTTAGGACAAGCACCATACGGATTGTTAAAACTAAATAAATGTGGATTAGGTTCTAAGAACTCTATGCCATCCAATTCAAATTTATTAGTAAACTCACGGACTTTACTGCCGTCCATGTGCTCTATAAAAGCGACACCTTTTCCTTCAAAGAAAGCCGTGTCAATGGCATCTGCTAGTCGGTTATAGAAATCTTCATCATCACGCACGATGATACGATCCACGACTATTTTCACTTCGTCTTTTTTAGAATAGGATAAATTTTCTTCATCCATTCTATGAACGGTCTCGTTAATTTTGATACGAGTAAAGCCTTGTTGTTGCAGTACTTGTAATTGAGCCGCGATATCTCGCTTGCCTTTTACAATAAGCCTTGTGGTAAGCAATAACCTAGAACCTTCTTCTTGCTCTTTTACATAATTAACCACATCACTTACCGTATCTTTTTTTACTTCATCGCCAGAAATAGGCGAGTAGGTATGCCCTATACGTGCAAACAACAACTTGAGGTAGTCGTAAATCTCGGTGGTGGTTCCTACGGTTGATCGTGGATTTGTAGAATTCACCTTTTGTTCTATGGCTATTGCAGGCGCAATTCCTTTGATGTACTCTACTTTTGGTTTATTGAGACGTCCTAAAAACTGTCTGGCATAAGAAGAAAGACTCTCTACATAACGACGTTGACCTTCAGCATAAAGTGTGTCAAAAGCAAGAGAAGACTTCCCACTTCCCGATAAACCGGTGATGACAACTAGTTTATTACGCGGGATGACAGCGTCTAGACTTTTGAGGTTGTGAAGTTCGGCACCTTTGATGAGGATATTCTTCTTAGGGCTCAATTGGTCTATATTGGCAAACAATTTTATTTCAGGCATAAATACAAATATAAGAGGGAGATCGCCCTTCAAAGAATCGTTTATTGTGATTTAAATGTTAAAAAACATTATTAGTTTTTGTGTATGTAGAATAAATGTTACTATATTTAACCCGTAACAAACTCTAAACACTCTGCGTATACTATAACATTACTTTAAAAATCGATCAAAGGCTCCTGTTCTGAGGTCACCAAAGTTGTTATATTATGAAATTAGAAAACGTACAAGATGCTGCACTGGTAAGGCAGTATATCGAGGGAAATGAAAAAGGTATAGAAATCCTTATTACCCGTCACAAACAAAGAATCTACAGTTTTATTTTTTCCAAAGTACTCGATCGAGACATCACAGAAGATATTTTTCAGGATACCTTTATTAAGGTCATTCGCACGCTTAAAAGGGGGAAATATAATGAGGAAGGTAAATTTCTTCCATGGGTAATGCGTATTGCGCACAATCTAGTTATTGATCACTTCAGACGTAATAAGCGCATGCCTAAATTTCAGTCTCGTAATGATTTTGACATCTTTGATGTGATCAGTGATGGAGAGGAAAGTATGGAATATGAAATGATTACTAGTCAGATGCATGAAGATGTAAGACGTCTGATAGAAGAGCTTCCAGAAGATCAAAAGGAAGTGCTTACCATGCGTATTTTTAAAGAAATGTCCTTTAAGGAAATAGCTACTGCCACTGATGTAAGTATCAATACGGCATTAGGGAGAATGCGTTATGCGCTTATTAATTTACGCAAGGTAATTGACAAGCATAATATCATATTAACAAGATAAATTTAGTTTTTTAGTTGATTCTTATAATATAGTCATAAAAAGTACGTTTAATTGAAAACTAAACTTACTTAAAACATGGCACAACTTTACAATGAATCATTTCCTGAGCCAGTGAAACCTACAGGTCCCAAAGAGGAGACGGTAAAATTTTTACTCGCCTTTTCAAAAGCATTAAGTGTTACACGATATAAGAACATGACGTTTGAAACACTTAACAATTGATACCGTTCAGCCTGGTATCAATATTTGTTTTCAATTTGAAAATCCATTCTCAAAGCTACTGAGAATGGGTTTTCTTTTTTATGATGGTTTTGCTTGCGCGAAAGAGTGGCAAACAAAAACAGGAACTGTTTAATTCTAGGTCTGCAACACCTAACTCTTATCTTTTCTCAATGAAAGACGGGACTTTATGAATTATATTACCATTTGGAGATAGCAAGGCATTTAGTTTTCCCTTTAGGAAAATGTTCAAAAGACAAAGGGTGTTAGCGTTTTACTATGTGCTTTTAAAACAAGCACGAGAAATAAGTTATCTTCAGATTAATAAGGAGAATTAATTTCTTTATAATCACCAAAAGGAATATCGATTAAGATAATTTTATTCCATTCTCTTGACTCTAAAATTTCTAAATTTTTAACCTTGTTAAGATTTAGATCTCCAGAAATTGATATTCCAATGGATATAATAAGCCACCTTTCATCAAAACTTCTTTTCCATTCTTTAATTTTTGACGATTTTGAATTTATGATAGGTTGCAACCATTCTTCAGTTAGATCGCTATAATCAGATGGAATGCTTAATATAAGGCGAGTAGGTAGTAAATCAGTTTTACGAATAGAAAATTTTCTGATATTAATTGATGATGGAATTACTTGTCCTTCATAAAAATAGGATTCAATATTATTGATAACGGCTTGTACTTCCAATTTTATTGATGTTTTCTCAGTAGCTGCAAACTCATAATATATATCAAATACAAATCCCTTAGGATATTTGTCTAGTAGTTCTATTCCTAGAGTTTTATGTAATTTTTTAATAAAACTTTCTCGTTTCTTCAGCTTAGACCCTGTAACGTCATAGTCAGGATAAAACTCTGTTATCTCACAACCTATTTCATGACTTTCATTTTTTAATATAAAATCAGGAGATTCAAAATCAGTAATATCAAATAATTGATTAGAGCTATCAAGATATCTTTCAACAGCTTTCCTTTCTAATTCTTTTTGATTTAACATACTTCTATTTCCTCAATTTCTTATAATAAGCATCCAACACGGTTTTTCTTCCTACCGTCTTGGTAATGATGTCCCTTTCTATATCCCAACCACGTGCAGGACTGTATTCACGGCCGTACCAGATGATTTGAAGATGCAAGTCGTTCCACGTTTCTTCTGGAAAGAGTCTTTTAGCATCTTTTTCTGTTTGTACGACGTTCTTTCCATTGGTGAGATTCCAGCGGTACATCAGTCTGTGAATATGTGTGTCTACTGGAAAAGTGGGTATTCCAAAGGATTGCGCCATGACAACAGCAGCGGTTTTGTGTCCTACAGCTGGGAACTCTTCTAATTCCTCGTAAGTTCTTGGGACGATACCCTTATGTTTGTCAATCAAGATCTGAGAAAGGCCATGGATTCCTTTAGCTTTCATAGGAGAGAGTCCTACAGGTTTGATGATTTCACGTATTTCTTCTACGCTCAGTTTCACCATGTCATAGGGATTATTTGCTCTGTCAAACAGTAGCGGAGTAATCTTGTTGACTCGCACATCTGTGCTCTGTGCGCTCATTAAAACAGCAATTAATAAAGTATATGGATCGGTATGATCTAAGGGTATAGGAATTTCTGGATATAACTCTTCCAGTTTATTTATGATAAATGCAACTTTTTCTGATTTGTTCATTCCTATCTTTATGCTTTAATTCATTCAAAAATACGATATGACTTCATTAAAAGTAGGAGATAAGGCTCCAGATTTTTCAATTCTTAATCAAGAGGAACAAAGCGTTTCTTTGTCGGATTTTGCCGGTAAGAAGTTGGTTTTATTCTTTTACCCTAAAGCAAGTACACCGGGTTGTACCGCTGAGGCATGTAACTTAAGGGATAATGTAGATCGTTTTCGCGCAAGCGGCTATGAGATCTTAGGCGCAAGTGCCGATAGTCCTAAACGACAAAAGAACTTTCAGACTAAATACGAACTTCCATACGATCTTCTTGCAGATGAAGATCATACCTTGTTAAATGCTTTTCAAGTTTGGGGTCCTAAAAAGTTTATGGGTAAAGAATACGACGGCATTCACCGTACGACTTTTGTGATTGATGAAAACGGCGTGATCACTGATGTGATCCAAAAGGTAAAAACCAAAGATCACGCAGCTCAAATTTTATAAAGGTGCGTCCTCTGTATGAGATGCTGCATCCTTCTTAGAGTTTTGCTCGTTATTGTTGCAACCGAAGAGATTCTCCTTTTCCATTAAAGCGGGAATTCCTTCGGGCAACATAGCCTTCCACCCATCCTCACCTGCATCGATCATTCTTAGTACTTCTCTTGAGAAAATATGAAGAATATCAGGATTGTAATCCTCTATATCTTTTAGTTTTCCATTGTATTTGAAGAATTTATAAAGCTCCTTCATGCGTGGATGTACTTTTAGGTTCTCGCTTGTTGTGAGTTCCCCAGTTTCAGCATTTAGCATTGGGTACAAATAAACTCTTAAGTCCTTAAAGAATAGTTTTCCGAAAGCTTCCAGAATCCCACCACTTAAGTGGGTGTAATATTTGGTATCAAAAATTTCAACTAGATTATTGACCCCCATTACAAGGCCTATACGTTCTTTAGTATAGTTATTAAAGTACTCTACCAACTTATAGTATTCTTTAAAGTTAGAAATCATAACGGTTTGTCCAAGGGAGCAAAGCAGCTCTGCTCGGTGCATGAAGTCTTTCTCATCTATTTCTCCACTGGCTCTTAAATTAGATAGTGTAATTTCAAATATGGTTTCTACATTTTCTTCTTTAACTGTGCCTGATTTTAAGAACCTGCGGCGAGCAGTTTCAAACATATCCATGTTTACTTTAGTTACCGGACGGAAACTACCTCGTAGTGCCAATACATTTTTCTTATAAAGAATACGAGCACTTAAAATATTATTCCCATCAGGTCCGAACATTACAGCCTCCGTCATTCCGTGTTTAAGGAGTTGTAAACTCATTAAACGATTATCTACTTGTTCAAAACGAGGACCAGCAAAATTGATCATGTCAATCTCGATCTTATCCTTATCTATATGATCGTATAGATATTCCAATAATTTTCTTGGGTTATCATGCTTATAAAAAGCACCATATATCAAGTTAGTTCCCAGAATACCCAATGTAATTTGCTGTAATCTAGCGTCGCGTTCTTTAAAACGCACATGTAATATAATTTCTGAATAATCCTCCTCAGGGGAAGCTTGGAATCTAATTCCTACCCAGCCATGACCTAAGTATCTCTTAGCAAAGTCAATGGTTGCAACAGTGTTAGCATAAGTAAAGAATAATTTTTCAGGATGTTTTTCTCTAGAAAGCCTTTCTTCAATAAGGTTGGACTCGTGATCCAGCATTTTTACTAATCTCGACTCTGTGACATAACGTCCGTCATCTTGAATACCATAAATAGAATCTGAGAAATCCTTGTCATAAGCACTCATTGCTTTTGCAATTGTACCAGAGGCGCCACCAGCTCTAAAAAATTGCCTAACCGTTTCTTGTCCGGCACCTATTTCGGCAAAGGTTCCGTAAATGTTACGATTCAAGTTAATTCTAAGGACTTTGTTTTTTAGGGATGGAACAGATTCAAAATCGTGATCTCCTGGTAAGCTTAAACCCATCTTGTATATTTTGGTGTTTATACAAAGGTAGCGAACAACCCTACTTTAATGAAAAAATATCAATACTTTTATAAAACAATTATGGAAGTTAAAATTACGATTTTAGGAACTGGTACATCACAAGGAATTCCTGTTATAGGTAGCTCACATCCAGTGTGTTTGAGTGAGAATTCTAAGGATAAACGTCTTAGGGTGAGTGCTATGTTTGAAGTAAATGATAAGCGTTTTATCATCGATTGCGGTCCTGATTTCCGCCAGCAGATGCTCACACAAGAAGTTTCTGATATTAATGCTATGCTTTTTACCCATGAACATGCTGATCATACAGCAGGATTAGATGATTTGAGACCGTTCTACTTTCGTCAGGGGAATCTGCATTGCTATATGACCTCTCGAGTTCATAAGGCACTTCAAGAACGCTTCAGTTATATTTTTACCACAGTAAATAAATACCCTGGTGTAGCAACCTTAGACGTTCATGAATTTGAAAATGAGTCCTTTGAAATAGAAGGTATTCCCGTGACTCCTGTTTTGGCAGACCATGGTTATATACCTGTGCATGGCTATAGAATAGGAGATGTTGCTTATATGACTGATGTGAAGACTATAGATTCCAGCGAAAAGGAGAAGCTTAAAAACC